>CAIVOR010000034.1 GCA_903907615.1 uncultured Microbacteriaceae bacterium
CACACACGAAGGGCCCGGGAGAAATCCCGGGCCCTTCGTGTGTGAGTGCTAAAAAACTAGCTTGCGCGGCGGGCGCGAGCAGCGCGACGTTTGAGCGCGCGACGCTCGTCTTCGCTGAGGCCACCCCATACACCCGAGTCCTGCGAGGTCTCGAGGGCGTACTGAAGGCACTGCTCAGTTACCGAACAACGGGCACACACAGCCTTAGCCTTTTCGATCTGGTCGACAGCAGGGCCAGTGTTTCCAACGGGAAAGAACAGCTCAGGGTCGACCGTGAGGCAAGCCGAAGAATCGCGCCAGTCCATGGTTTTCTCCTTATTCATAGGGTGAGTTCGTCCGAATCCCCGGGCGCACAAAAAAGCCCGAGAACAGAAGACTTCGGACTTAAAGTAATGAATCGAGTGCCAGTCCCGAGACCCGCCGGAAATAAACCGGCGAGCTCGCCCACGTCTACGTGAGGCTCACTCGACCTCTATTAGGTTCTCATGTGGTTGGCTAAATGTAAAGACTTTTTTTGGAGGGACTCGGGATGACCGGCGAAACAGGCTCAGATCGACCGCGAACGAGCGCGCGCGAGGCAAGGCCGTGGACCCTCGTGGCCTTGGCTGTCATCGTGTGGGCAGAGGTCGTGATGCTCGCAGCCTGGTGCGGCTGGTACATCACGGGGTTTGTGACCGACGTGCCCGATTCGTATGCCGGTGCTGTGCTGGTTCTGGTCTTGAGCGTGGTCGCCACGGTGTGGTTGGCGCTGGCCGCCACCCAGCTCATTCGGCGCAAGACGTGGACGCGGGCGGCCGTCCTGGTGTGGCAACTGTGTCAGACCGCCATTGCTGCGGGCGCGTTCCAAGGGCTTTATGCCGCACCGCTCGTGGGCGTGGCGCTTCTCGTGCCGGCCTTGGCTGCCGGAGTTCTGTTGTTCACCCCGAGCGTGGTGAGGGCTCTGCGCCGGAATCCGAGCGCTTAAAGTCCGAGCTTGGTGCGCAGCGACGCAACGTGGCCGGTGGCCTTGACGTTGTAGAGCGCGTGGCTCAACGTGCCATCGGGTGCCACGACGAATGTTGAGCGGATGACGCCCTGCACGGTCTTGCCGTACATCGACTTCTCGCCGAAGGCGGCGTAGGCGTTGTGCACCGTGAGGTCGGGGTCGCTGAGAAGCGGGAACGTGAGTCCCTCCTTCTCCTCAAACTTCTTGAGCTTGGCGGGCGCGTCCTTGGAGATACCAAGTACGACGTAACCGGCCGCCTGCAGGGAGGCGAGCGAATCGCGGAAGTCGCAGGCCTGTGCGGTGCAGCCCGGCGTCATGGCCGCGGGGTAGAAGTAGAGGATCACGTTCTTGCCGGAGAAGTCGGAGAGCGAAACGTGCTTTCCATCCTGGTCGGGAAGCGTGAATGCGGGGGCGGCCTGGCCGGCCTCAAGGCGAGTGGTCATGGCACAAGAATAGTGGCGTTGTGCGCCCGACGGTTAGTCGGCAAACGTGAGCAACAGGCGGTGCAGGGAGTCGAGGCGCGACGCGCCAATGTCGCCCAGAGCACCCGCCTCGATGGCTTCGGCAATGGCGCAGTCGGGTGAGTTGGGCAGGTGGGTGCACCCGCGCGGGCATGCCTGAGCGAGTCGATCGAGCTCGGGAAAAGCCTTGATGATGTTGCGCGTGTCCACGTGGCCCAGACCAAATGAGCGCACACCGGGTGTGTCGACCAGCCATCCGGTGCCGCCGTCGACCACCAGCTCGAAACAGACCGTTGAGCTCGAGGTGTGGCGACCGCGGCCAGTGACCTCGTTCACGATGCCCGTGGCGCGATGGGCCGAGGGGACGAGGGCATTCACCAGCGTGGACTTTCCCACACCCGAGTGGCCCACGGCCACGGTGATGTGATTCACCAACAGTGTCGATAACACCTCGAGTGGGGGAGCGTC
>CAIVOR010000035.1 GCA_903907615.1 uncultured Microbacteriaceae bacterium
ACAACGTCGGTTGCGTCGATGATGACCCAGCCGCGCTTTACCTCAGAGATCTTGGGCGTGTATGTACGCGTCACAATACTGCCTTTGCTTTTCGAAGTGAGTGGTTCGTGAATCCCGCTCGGTCGCTACGTTCTCAGGCCTCACACGAATGGAGGTGAGAACCCAACTATTGAGGGCTCATTCGCATGCCTTGCCCATAGGGAGCAGTGGCACCAAGTCCCAAGGATACGTGATGAGCTATTCGCTGGGCAAATCGCGGCGGTCGCGGGTCAGCGCCGCCCGCTCGGCCAACGCGTGATCCGGCGGATAAATCACCTCGGTCAGGCAGAGCCCGTGCGGGGCCAAAACCTTGAATTTGCTCGTTCGCTTGGCGCCATCACGGACACGTTCCAGCCCGGCCATACTCAACCGGCCCTGTGTCACGGCAACGCACGCGCCCACGAGAGCCCGCACCATGGAGTGACAGAAGGCGTCCGCCTGAAGCGTGGCGACCAGGGTGGAGTTATCGTCGCGCCGCCACGAAAACTCTTGGAGTTCGCGAATCGTCGTCGACATGAAGCGTGGTTTGCAGAACGCGCCGAAATCGCGCAGTCCCACAACCCGCGCGGCAACATCGTTCATCACGTCAATGTCGAGCCGATCCTGCAGGATGACGGCGCGGTGTCGCTCCATCGGGTTCACGCGCTCCGAACCGTCCATGATGCGGTACTCGTAGCGCCTTGCCTCGGCAGAGAAGCGGGCATCAAATCCGGGCGGAGCCTGTGTCACCGCGTGAATGACGACATCGGAGTCGGCCCCGAGATAGCGCCCGAGGCGTCGCTGGAGTTCGGCCGGCGCCATCGACGTGGTCACATCGGCATGGGCCACCTGACCGAGGGCGTGGACGCCAGCATCCGTGCGTCCGGCCACGGTGAGCCTGATGACGGTCCTTGACCGCAAGATGCGCCCCAGCGCCTCCTCCACGACACCCTGGACCGTGCGCCGATTCGGCTGGACGGCCCAGCCGGCAAAGTTCGTTCCGTCATAGGCAATGTCGAGCCTGATACGCGAAAGTGCGGAGGGGGTCATGATGCAAAAAGTCTAGGGCGCGCACTCGTCGCGACAGACCGTTAACGAGAAGACCCCCGCCTAGTGGGCGAGGGTCTCGTTCGCGGAGTGCGCAAACTACTCTTTGTCGGCTGCCGGCTCTTCGGCAGGTGCTTCTTCGGTAGGTGCCTCAGCGACGGGTGCTTCCTCAGCAGGAGCAGCCTCTTCGGCGGCGGGTGCCTCAGCAACCTCCACTGCCTCGGGAGCGGCCTCTACAGGAGCGTCAACGATTTCGTCAACAACGCCGTCGGTGACAACCAACTCTTCAGAAGGAGCATCGGCAACAGGAGCTGCAGCCTTGGGTGCTTCAGCAGCAGCCTTGGCAGCAGCGGCCTTCTTGGCCGATACGGGCTTCTTGACCACGGGCTCGAGCACGAGCTCGATGGCGGCCATGGGCGCGTTGTCACCCTTGCGGTAACCGAGCTTCGTGATGCGCGTGTAGCCACCTTCACGCTCGCTCACCTGGGGCGCAATCTCCGTGAAGAGAATGTGAACGGCTTCCTTGTTGTTGCGCAGAACCTGGATCACGCGACGGCGTGCGTGCAGGTCGCCACGCTTGGCGAAGGTAACCAGGCGCTCAGCCAGCGGACGAAGGCGCTTGGCCTTGGTCTCGGTGGTCTGGATCGACTTGTGGGTGAACAGGGCCGCGGCGAGGTTCGCAAGCATGAGGCGCTCATGAGCCGGACCGCCACCGAGACGGGGACCTTTAGTAGGTGCAGGCAATTTTCTTTCTCCGTTTAGCTGTGAGACTCAACCTAGGCGGGGCCTAGATCTGGTCCTCGTCGTCGTATCCACCGTAGAAGTGGGCACCATCGAATCCGGGAACCGAATCCTTCAGTGAGAGTCCCATTTCAATGAGCTTGTCGCGCACCTCATCGACCGACTTCTGGCCGAAGTTGCGAATGTTCATGAGCTGGTGCTCCGAAAGGGCCACCAGTTCACTCACGGTGTTGATTCCCTCGCGCTTGAGGCAGTTGTAGGAACGAACCGAGAGGTCCATGTCTTCAACGGGAATCTGAAGTTCCGAGGTGGTGATGGCGTCCACGGGTGCGGGGCCAATCTCGATACCCTCGGCGGCCGTGTTCAGCTCGCGAGCCAGACCGAACAGCTCGGTGAGCGTGCGACCGGCAGATGCCATGGCGTCGCGGGGCGTGATGGCGGGCTTGGTCTCAACGTCGACCACGAGACGGTCGAAGTCGGTACGCTCACCGGCACGAGTTGCCTCGACGCGGTAGGTCACCTTGAGGACGGGCGAGTAGATGGAGTCAACCGGCATCTGGCCAGCCTCCGAGTACTCGTTGCGGTTCTGCTCCGACGACACGTAGCCACGACCGCGCTCGATGATGAGCTCCAGGTCGAACTTCGCCTTGTCGTTCAGCGTGGCAATGTGCAGGTTGGGGTTGTGAATCTCGACGCCCGCGGGTGCCGTGATGTTGCCCGCGGTGACCACACCGGCGCCGTTCTTGCTGAGGCGAACCGTGATGGGCTCGTCGTGCTCGCTCGAGACCACGATCGACTTGATGTTCAAGATGATCTCGGTCACGTCTTCCTTGGCACCGGGAATGGTGCTGAAGGGGTGCTGAACACCATCGAGACGGATGCTGGTAACTGCAGCGCCGGGAATCGACGAGAGCAGGGTACGGCGAAGTGAGTTGCCGAGGGTGTATCCGAAACCAGGCTCGAGCGGTTCGATGACGAACCGCGAGCGGAATTCCGAGATGTTCTCTTCGGCAAGCGTGGGGCGCTGTGCAATGAGCACTGTGTGTTCCTTTCGGCCAAGTGTCCGCTATATGACACTTCCGTGCGAGTTGTTTAGTTATGGGTGGGGTGTGCGGTGCACCCTCACGATTTCGTCAGCGGGCACGCCTCACGAGGAGGGCAACCCACGCCAGAAGACGGGAGGGGGAAAACTAGACGCGGCGACGCTTGGGCGGGCGACATCCGTTGTGAGCCTGAGGCGTCACATCGCTGATCGAACCCACCTCGAGGCCGGCAGCCTGGAGCGAACGGATTGCGGTCTCACGACCCGAACCCGGTCCCTTCACGAAGACGTCAACCTTCTTCATGCCGTGCTCCTGCGCCTGACGCGCTGCCGACTCGGCAGCCATCTGTGCAGCGTAGGGAGTCGACTTACGCGAGCCCTTGAAGCCCACGCCGCCCGACGAGGCCCAGCTGATGACAGCACCCGTGGTGTCGGTAATCGACACGATGGTGTTGTTGAAGGTCGACTTGATGTGGGCCTGACCCACAGCGATGTTCTTCTTGTCTTTCTTACGCGGCTTGCGTACCGCGGACTTTGGTGTAGCCATGTGCTTCTCCTAAAACCTGTTCTGAATGAAGGCGAGCCGAGCGGCTACTTGGCCTTCTTCTTTCCGGCAACGGTGCGCTTGGGACCCTTGCGCGTACGGGCGTTGGTCTTGGTGCGCTGACCGCGAACGGGCAGGCCCTTGCGGTGGCGGATACCTTCATAGCTTCCGATTTCAACCTTGCGGCGAATGTCGGCTGCTACCTCGCGTCGCAGGTCACCCTCAACGCGGAAGGTTGCCTCGATGAAGTCACGGAGCGCGATGAGCTGGTCATCGGTCAGATCCTTGACGCGGATATCGGGGCTGATGCCGGTCTCGGCGAGCGTCTTCTGCGCGCGCGTACGACCGATGCCGTAAATGTAAGTAAGGGCGACTTCAACGCGCTTATCGCGTGGAATGTCAACTCCGGCGAGACGTGCCATGGTGGCTTCTCCTGTGTGTTTATCAGAGGTGTGGGGCGCATCCGGTGCCTGGGCCTCTGTCCCAAGGTGTCCCCCGCTTTCGCGAGTTCGTGGATGTGCTCGTTATCTATTTAGTTGTGGGTCGTGCGGGTAAGTGTGTGGGTTACTAGCCCTGGCGCTGCTTGTGGCGAGGGTTTTCACAGATGACCATAACGTTGCCGTGGCGACGGATCACCTTGCACTTGTCACAGATCTTCTTGACGCTTGGGTTTACCTTCATGATGTTTCCTTTTCGCTGTCTTCGTACCGCCCCTGTTCGGGCCGGCCGTTACTTTCCAGTCGCTGTTTTCGCCCGGGGCTACTTGTAGCGATACACAATGCGACCGCGAGTGAGGTCGTAGGGGCTGAGCTCCACAATGACCTTGTCCTCGGGGAGGATTCGGATGTAGTGCTGGCGCATCTTGCCCGAAATGTGGGCGAGAACCTTATGGCCGTTGGTCAACTCCACGCGGAACATGGCGTTGGGCAGCGCTTCGACAACCGAGCCTTCGATCTCGATAACGCCGTCTTTCTTGGCCATAAACTCACTTCGTTTGCATTGTGTTTACTGGTCGTGCGAGCCCACAGGATTGTGGACCGGACGCCTTTCGACACGCCGACAGGCATGACAAAAGACACCAAGACTCAATACTACGTGGTAAGGGCGCCGCACGCCAATCGAGCCGACTTCTGGCCGGTCCTGAGGCCGGTGTTCGCGTTGATCTCTAGGCCGGGCGCACGGGCGTGACGCCCCAGGGGGCCAGATCGGCGGCTCCGCCGTCAACCGCGGTAGTGACCCAAATACCGTCTTTGTGCACGGCTACGGTGTGCTCCCAGTGGCAGGCCGAGAGTCCGTCAACGGTCGACACGGTCCACCCGTCGTCGAGCACCTTAGTGGCCGGACTTCCCCACGTCACCATCGGCTCGATGGCAACGACGAGTCCCGGCTTCACGTCGGGGCCTTTTCCCTTGACGCGGTAGTTGTATACCGGCGGGTCCTCGTGCATCGAGCGCCCAATTCCGTGACCCACGTATTCCGTGAGGATTCCAAATTCATGCCCGAGACGCGCGCCTTCATCCTCGATGAAGCCCTCGATGGCGTCGCCGAGTTCGTTGAGGTGGCGGGCGGTGGCCAAGCGCGCGATACCCGCCCAGAGGGAACCGCGCGTCACCGCCGAGAGCGTCTCCCGTTCGGCCACAAGCTCCGGGCGTGACACATCGGGCAGCACCACGGTCATGGCAGCGTCGCCGTTCCATCCGCCGAGGATGGCACCGGCATCGATGGAGACGATGTCACCCGCGGCCAGCACACGCGCGGTGGGAATGCCGTGCACCACCTCGTCATTGACCGAGGCGCACACCGTGTGACGATAGCCGGGGACGAGCTTGAAGTTTGAGGAGCCGCCGTGCATCACGATGGCTCGTTCGGCAGCGGCATCCACGTCGAGGGTGGTCACGCCGACAGCGATGGTTTTGCGGGCGGCGTCGAGTGCCGCGGCCGTGGCGAGACCGGGCTCGACCATGAGCCGGATTTCTTCGGCGGACTTATAGAAGTTGGGGCGAGCGAACACGGCGCGGTTAGGCGCTCGCGAGGCCGCGAGCGGCCAGAGCGTCCACAATGCGAGCGGTCACCTCGGCGACGTCACCGAGGCCGTCGACCCGAACGACGAGATTGCGCTTGTCGTACACGTCGATGAGGGGCGAGGTCTGCTCTGCATAAACGCTCATGCGGTTACGAATGACGTCTTCGGTGTCGTCAATCCGCCCCTGTTCTTTGGCGCGCTTGAGGAGTCGGCCCACAACAACGTCGGTGTCGGCCTCGAGCAACACAACAACATCGAGTGCCGCATCATCGGCGGCCAGAATGCGATCGAGTTCCTTCACCTGGTCGAGGGTGCGAGGGTAGCCGTCGAGCAAGAATCCCGCGCGTGCGTCGGCCTCGCTCAGGCGATCAGCCACGATCTCGTTTGTCAGGTCATCCGGTACGTACTCACCGGCAGCCATGATTGCTTTTACCTGAAGTCCCAGCGGTGTCTCATTCGCGACGTTGCTGCGAAAAATATCGCCCGTTGAAATGGCGGGGATGCCAAAGGTCTCGGCAAGAATCGCAGCCTGCGTTCCCTTACCGGCGCCTGGCGGGCCGACGAGGAGCAGGCGGGTCACTTGAGGAGGCCCTCGTAGTGACGCTGTTGGAGTTGCGAGTCAATCTGTTTGACCGTCTCGAGACCCACACCCACGATGATCAGAATCGAGGTACCACCGAACGGGAAGTTCGAGTTGGCACCGAGCAGTCCGAGCGCGATGAGCGGGATCAGAGCAACGAGGCCAAGGTACAACGCGCCCGGGAGCGTGATGCGGGTGAGCACGTAGTTGAGGTACTCCGCCGTGGGGCGTCCCGCACGGATACCGGGAATGAAGCCACCGTACTGCTTCATGTTGTCGGCAACCTCTTCGGGGTTGAACGTGATGGCCACATAGAAGTAGGTGAATCCCACGATGAGCAGGAAGAACAGCGCCATGTACATGGGGCTGTCGCCGCGCGTGAGGTTGTTGGTGATCCACGTGACCCACTCGGCTGTGGGCTGACCCGCCGCCGGCTGGTTGAACTGGGCGATGAGCGCCGGGAGGTAGAGCAGTGAGGACGCAAAGATCACGGGGATAACGCCGGCCATGTTGACCTTGAGCGGAATGTAGGTGTTGTTGCCGCCGTAGGTGCGTCGACCCACGATGCGCTTGGCGTACTGCACAGGGATACGGCGCTGCGATTGCTCCACGAAGACGATCAGACCCACGATGACCAGACCGACGAGCAACACAATCACGAAGGTGTTGATGCCCTTGCTGGCGAAGATGGAACCCATCGACTGCGGGAACTGCGACGCAATCGACATGAAGATCAGCAGCGACATACCGTTACCGATACCGCGCTCGGTGATGAGCTCGGCCATCCACATGATCAGACCGGTACCGGCGGTCATGGTGATGACCATGAGCAGAATGGCGTACCACGCTTCGTTCGTCAGCAGCTGAGCACAGGCCGGCTCCGAGGAGTTACCGAACAGGGCGCCACTGCGGGCAACCGTGATGAGCGTGGTCGACTGCAGAACACCCAAAGCAATGGTGAGGTAACGCGTGTACTGCGTGAGCTTGCTCTGGCCAGCCTGGCCCTCCTTGTGGAGTGCCTCAAAGTGAGGAATCACCACGCGGAGAAGCTGGATGATGATCGACGCCGTAATGTACGGCATGATTCCCAGCGCGAAGACCGACAGCTGGAGCAGGGCTCCACCGGAGAACAGGTTTACCAGCTCGTACAGACCCGACGTGTTCTGGTTTGCGGCCAGACACGTCTGCACGTTCGAGAAATCGACGAACGGGCTGGGGATGAACGATCCCAAACGGAACAGCACAACGATTCCGAGCGTGAACGCAATTTTGCGTCGCAGGTCGGGGGTGCGGAAGATCCGTCCGATTGCGCTAAACACAATAAGTCTCCGGTTTCGGGCGTGAAGTGGGTCAGGTCTACTTGACGGAGCCGCCGGCGGCGACGATCTTCTGCTCAGCCGAGCTCGAGACCTTGTCTACGGTGACATTGAGTTTAACCGCAATGTCTCCGTTGCCGAGGACCTTGACCTTCTCGTTCTTGCGAACGGCGCCCTTCGACACGAGGTCGACAATGGTGACGTCTCCACCCGAGGGGTAAAGTTCGGCAAGCTTCTCGAGGTTGACGACCTGGTACTCCACGCGGAAGGGGTTCTTGAATCCACGCAGTTTCGGGGTGCGCATGTGCAAGGGCATCTGACCACCCTCGAAACCAATCTTCACCTGGTAACGAGCCTTGGTTCCCTTGGTTCCACGACCAGCCGTCTTACCCTTCGAACCTTCACCACGGCCCACGCGCGTGCGGGGCTTCTTGGATCCGGCAGCGGGACGGAGGTGGTGCACCTTGATGACCTGGTCGCGCTTTTCAGCGACAGGCTTCTTGGCCTTCGCCTTGGGAGCTACGGCCGCCTTGGGGGCAGCAGCCTTGGGGGCTTCAGCTTTTGCTGCGACAGCTGCCGGAGCAGCGGCCTTCTCAGCAGCGGGCTTCGTCGCGGCAGCCGTTGCGGGCTTCGCGGCAGCGGCCTTGGGGGCAGCAGCCTTTTCGGTCGCCGGCTTTGCAGCAGCAGCCTTGGGAGCAGCAGCCTTGGGGGCAGCGGCAGCCTTAGGAGCTGCGGCCTTCGCCGGTGCAGCTTTCGCGGTAGCCGGCTTTGCAGCAGCAGCCTTGGGGGCAGCGGCCTTAGCGGCGGGCTTCTTTTCTTCAGCCATTAGTCAATCTCCTCGACCTTTACCAGGTGAGCCACGGTGCGCACATAGCCGCGGTTTACCGGGCTATCTTCTTTGACGACAATGTCGCCAATGCGCTTGAGGCCCAGACTGCGAAGCGTGTCACGCTGGTTTTGTTTTTCACTGATTACGGACTTGATCTGCGTCACCTTGAGACGAGCAGCCATTAGACACCTGCCTTTGCAGCGGCCTTTTCGGCAGCAGCGGTTGCCTTGGCGGCATCCTTTGCAGCCGCAAGGGCTTCAGCTTCGGCGCGCACGAGGCGAGCCGGAGCAACCTGATCGAAATCGAGGCCACGGCGAGCAGCTACGGCACGAGGCTCTTCGAGCTGCTTGAGGGCCTCCACGGTGGCGTGCACGATGTTGATGGTGTTCGACGAACCCAACGACTTGCTCAGCACGTCGTGAATACCGGCACACTCGAGTACGGCACGAACCGGACCACCGGCGATAACACCGGTACCGGCAGCAGCCGGACGAAGCAGAACGACACCGGCAGCGGCTTCGCCCTGAACGGGGTGAGGAATCGTTTGACCAACGCGGGGAACGCGGAAGAAGTTCTTCTTGGCGTCCTCAACACCCTTGGCGATAGCCAGGGGAACCTCGCGGGCCTTGCCGTAGCCAACGCCCACCATGCCGTTACCGTCTCCGACGACGACGAGCGCGGTGAAGCTAAAGCGACGACCACCCTTGACCACCTTGGAAACGCGGTTGATGGTGACAACGCGCTCGAGGAACTGGCTCTTCTCGGCATCGCGATCGCGGCTGTTGCGACCCTGGTTGGGGTTGCGCTCGCGCGAACCGCGACGTGCCTCGCGAGGCTCGTTACGGTTGTCAGCGCTCTCGGCCGCCGGAGCAGCCTCCGCGCCTTCGACGGCGTCGGTCGTTGCGGTCGTCTCGACGACTGCCTCGACGACTGCCTCAACAACAGCAGCCTCTTCGGCCACTTCTGGGTTTTCGATTTCTTCGCTCACAGGCTCAGTCCTCCCTCTCGGGCACCTTCGGCAATCGCGGCAACGCGACCGGCGTACTTGTTTCCACCGCGGTCAAACACCACGGATTCGATACCGGCCTTCTTGGCGCGCTCGGCAACGAGCTCACCGACCTTTTTTGCCTTAGCGGTCTTGTCACCACTGAAGGTGCGCATGTCCGCCTCGAGCGTCGATGCAAAGGCCAGCGTGTGACCCTTGGCGTCGTCGATGACCTGAACGAACACGTGACGTGCCGAACGGGTAACAACCAGACGGGGACGGCTTGCCGTGCCCTCGATCTTCTTGCGCAAACGAGAGTGACGACGGTCGCGTGCGGCCGACTTGCTCTTTCCTCTAACTCCGAGTGCCATGGCTACTTACCAGCCTTTCCGGCCTTGCGGCGAACAACTTCGCCTGCATAACGAATTCCCTTGCCCTTGTAGGGCTCAGGCTTGCGGAGCTTGCGGATGTTGGCCGCAACCTCGCCCACAGCCTGCTTGTCGATGCCGCTCACGAGGATCTTGTTCTGTCCTTCGACGGTGAACGAGATACCAGCGGGCGGGTCGACCGTGATCGAGTGCGAGTAACCCAGAGCAAACTCCAGTGACTCTCCCTTGGCTGCGACACGGTAACCCGTACCGACAACCTCGAGGCCTTTGGTGTAGCCCTCGGTTACTCCGATGATCTGGTTGGCGATGAGCGTGCGCGTGAGTCCGTGCAGCGAGCGCGAGAGGCGCTCGTCGTTGGGACGCGTGACAACAATCTGGTTGTCGGCAATCGCTACCTCGATGGGGCTGGCAACGGTCAGCGAAAGCTCACCCTTGGGGCCCTTGACCGCAACAACACCGTTGTCTGCGGTAACAGTGACACCCGAAGGGATGTCAATGGGAAGACGACCAATACGTGACATGTCCGATTACCACACGTAGGCGATAACTTCTCCGCCCACGCCCTTCTTCTCGGCCTCACGGTCGGTCAACAGACCCGAGGAGGTGGACAAAATGGCCACGCCGAGTCCGCCAAGAACCTTGGGGATTTCGGTCGAGCGTGCGTACACGCGAAGTCCGGGCTTGGAAACACGCTTGATGCCCGCAATCGACGGCTCGCGGTTGGGGCCAAACTTGAGGTTCAGCGTGAGCGTCTTGCCCACGCGTGCGTCGGCAACGTCCCAACTGGCAATGTAACCCTCGCGCTTGAGGATCTCGGCGAGACCTGTCTTGAGTTTGCTGTGCGGCATTGACACCTGCTCGTGGTGAGCGGTGTTGGCGTTGCGCAGTCTGGTCAGCATATCTGCGACCGGATCTGTCATCGTCATCTGGTTTTTATCCTTTGTTCACCAGGTTTCGACTCCTTTGCAAGGGAGGCGACCTGTGGTGGTTGATTATTTAGTTGTCGTCTTGGCTTACTGCTTGCTTGAACGGGAAGCCGAGTGCGGTCAACAGCGCGCGGCCCTCGTCGTCGGTCTTGGCCGTGGTGACAACGGTGATGTCCATACCGCGCACTCGGTCAATCTTGTCCTGGTTGATCTCGTGGAACATCGACTGCTCCGTGAGGCCAAAGGTGTAGTTTCCCGTGCCGTCGAACTGCTTGGGCGACAGGCCGCGGAAGTCGCGGATACGGGGAAGCGCGAGCGCCAGCAGGCGGTCGAGGAACTCCCACATGCGGTCGCCGCGAAGGGTGACGTGCACGCCAATGGGCTGACCCTCGCGCAGCTTGAACTGAGCGATCGACTTACGTGCCTTGGTAACCATGGGCTTCTGACCGGTGATGGCCGTGATGTCAGCAATAGCGCCGTCGATGATCTTGCCATCGCGAGCAGCCTCACCCACACCCATGTTCACCACAATCTTGGTGAGCCCAGGAATCTGGTGCACGTTTGTGAAGCCGAGTTCGGTGGCGAGAGCCGGAACGATCTCGGTACGGTACTTCTGCTTGAGGCGCGGCTGGATTTTGCCAGCAGCAGCGGCAGTAACAGTCATTACAGGTCCTTACCTGACTTCTTGGCGTAACGAACGCGCGTGGTCTTGGAGACCCCGTTCTTCGTTACCTTCTCTACGCGAAAACCAACGCGAGTCGGCTTCTTGGTCCCGGGGTCGACTACGGCGACATTCGAGATGTGGATGGGGGCTTCAACTGTCTCAATGCCACCGGTCTTGGTGCCGCGGTCGGTCTGACCGACACGCGAGTGCTTGGTGACGTAGTTGATTCCCTCAACGATCACGCGATCCTGCTCAACGAGCACCTCGATGACCTTGCCCTGCTTGCCGCGGTCTCCGCCGCGCTTCTGGCTCTTGCCACTGAGGACCTGAACCAGATCTCCCTTACGGATGTTAGCCATGGACTAAATCACCTCCGGTGCGAGCGAAACGATCTTCATGAACTTCTTGTCGCGAAGCTCACGACCCACCGGTCCGAAGATGCGGGTACCGCGAGGATCACCGTCGGTCTTCAGGATGACGGCTGCGTTTTCGTCAAACTTGATGTACGAACCATCAGAACGACGCGTCGACTTGACCGTGCGAACCACGACCGCCTTGACGACGTCACCCTTCTTTACGTTGCCACCGGGGATGGCGTCCTTAACCGTGGCCACGATGACATCACCGAGACCGGCGTAACGACGACCGGAACCACCGAGAACGCGGATGGTCAGCAACTCCTTGGCGCCGGTGTTGTCGGCAACCTTGATGCGAGATTCTTGCTGAATCACTTCTTTACTCCTCTGACAGGTAAGCCGGCAGGCTTACTTGGCCTTCTCGACGATTTCGACCAGGCGCCAGCGCTTGGTCGCACTGAGCGGACGGGTTTCGCTGATCACGACGAGGTCGCCGATGCCCGCGGTGTTGAGCTCGTCGTGAGCCTTCACCTTGGACGTGCGACGCATAACCTTGCCGTACAGCGGGTGCTTTACGCGGTCCTCGACCTCAACGACGATGGTCTTGTCCATCTTGTCGCTGGTCACGTATCCGCGACGTACCTTGCGGTATCCGCGCGTGGTTGTCTCGGCCGCAGCCTGGTCCTTAGCGGTAGCCATTATTTGGTCTCCTCCGAGGTCTCGGCCGACTCAGCTTCTGCCGGGGCGGCGGTCTTCTTAGCGGGAGCCTTGGCGGCTGCCTTTGCTGCGGGTGCAGCGGCAACGGGAGTGGGGCGAATACCCAACTCGCGTTCGCGAATCACCGTGTAAATACGAGCGATGTCGCGCTTGACGGCACGAAGGCGTCCGTGGCTTTCGAGCTGGCCCGTGGCCGACTGGAAGCGCAGGTTGAACAGCTCTTCCTTGGCCTTGCGCAGTTCGTCAACGAGACGCTCGTTGTCAAAGGTGTCGAGATCAGCGGGGCGAAGTTCCTTTGAACCGATAGCCATTATGCGTCACCTTCCTCACGCTTGATGATGCGTGCCTTGAGGGGCAGCTTGTGGATGGCACGGGTGAGTGCTTCACGAGCGATGGTCTCGTTCACACCGGCGAGCTCAAAGAGCACGCGACCCGGCTTGACGTTTGCGATCCACCACTCGGGTGAACCCTTACCCGAACCCATGCGGGTTTCGGCAGGCTTCTTCGTCAGCGGACGGTCGGGGTAGATGTTGATCCACACCTTTCCACCACGCTTGATGTGACGAGTCATGGCAATACGCGCAGATTCAATCTGGCGGTTGGTGACGTAGGCGGAAGTCAGGGCCTGAATGCCGAACTCACCAAACGTGACCTTGGTACCACCGGTTGCGTGACCACTCCGACCGGGGTGGTGCTGCTTGCGGTGCTTTACGCGACGGGGAATCAACATGATTTAGGCCTCTGCTCCTGCTGCTGCGGCGGGTGCGCCTTCGGCCCGGGGGCCCCGACGTCCGGCTGCACCGCGCTCGGGACGGACCGACTTTTGGTTGGCCTGCTCGCGCGCGAGTTCTTTGTTGGTGATTTCACCCTTGTAAATCCAGACCTTCACGCCGATGCGACCGAAGGTGGTCTTTGCCTCGTAGAAGCCGTAGTCGATGTTCGCGCGAAGCGTGTGCAGTGGCACGCGGCCCTCGCGGTAGAACTCCGAACGGCTCATCTCGGCGCCACCCAGACGGCCCGACACCTGGATGCGAACACCCTTGGCTCCGGCGCGCTGAGCGCCCTGCAGTCCCTTACGCATCGCGCGGCGGAAAGCCACACGAGCGGAGAGCTGCTCGGCGATGCCCTGGGCGACAAGCTGAGCATCCATCTCGGGGTTCTTGACCTCGAGGATGTTCAGCTGAATCTGCTTGCCCGAGAGCTTCTCGAGGTCGGCGCGAATACGCTCGGCCTCGGCGCCACGGCGACCGATCACGATTCCCGGACGGGCGGTGTGAATGTCGACGCGAACGCGGTCGCGGGTGCGCTCAATCTCGATGCGCGACACGCCTGCGCGGTCGAGCGTCTCGGAGAGCATCTTGCGGATCTTCACGTCTTCGGCAACGAAGTCAGAGTAACGCTGACCCTTCTTCGTGCTGTCGGAGAACCAACGCGACACGTGGTCGGTGGTGATTCCGAGGCGGAAGCCGTACGGGTTTACCTTCTGGCCCATTACTTGGCCTCCTTCTTCGAAGCGCTTGCCGCAGCAGCCGGCTTCTCCTCGGGCGTGGCGAGCACGACCGTGATGTGGCTGGTGCGCTTGAGGATCTTGAATGCCCGACCCTGAGCACGCGGCTGGAACCGCTTAAGGGTGGTGCCTTCGTCAACAAACGCGCGGGCAACGAACAGGTCCTGCTCGTCGAGGTACTGGTTCGTCGCGTCAGCCTTCACTCGGGCGTTGGCCATGGCCGAAGCCACAAGCTTGTACACCGGCTCGCTCGCGCCCTGGGGTGCGAACTTGAGGATGGCGAGCGCCTCAGTGGCCTGCTTGCCGCGGATGAGATCCACGACACGACGTGCCTTCTGCGCGGTCACGCGAATGTGACGCACGCGGGCGACAGATTCAACCATGATGTTTTCTCCTTCACGTCACCGCGGGTTAGCGGCGACGGCCCTTCTTGTCGTCTTTTACGTGACCACGGAAGGTACGCGTGGGCGCAAATTCGCCCAGCTTGTGACCCACCATGGTTTCCGTAACGAACACGGGGATGTGCTTGCGACCGTCGTGCACTGCAATGGTGTGCCCCAGCATGGCGGGAACAATCATCGAGCGGCGCGACCAGGTCTTGATCACGTTCTTGGTCTTGGCCTCGTTCTGTGCAACAACCTTCTTGAGCAGGTGGTCGTCGACGAAGGGGCCCTTCTTCAGACTGCGTGGCATCTTCTAAACTCCTACTTGCGCTTCTTGAGGGCGGTGCGGCGGCGAACGATGAGCTTGTCGCTTTCTTTGTTCTTGCGACGAGTGCGACCCTCGGACTGTCCCCAGGGGCTGACGGGGTGACGACCACCAGAGGTCTTACCCTCACCACCACCGTGCGGGTGGTCGACCGGGTTCATGGCCACACCACGAACTGTCGGGCGGACGCCCTTCCAGCGCATGCGGCCAGCCTTACCCCAGTTGATGTTCGATTGCTCGGCGTTGCCGACCTCGCCGATGGTTGCGCGGCAGCGCGCATCCACATTGCGGATCTCGCCCGAGGG
>CAIVOR010000036.1 GCA_903907615.1 uncultured Microbacteriaceae bacterium
GGCGCGGCCACTCGAACGACATGGACACCAAGGCGATTTACAAGGATGCCCCCACCGACATCCGGCGCGAGCTCATGAATCGCGCCAACGCGTTGCTGGAGGCCGGCATTGCCCGCGACAAGCTCGTGCTTGACCCCGGGCTGGGTTTCGCCAAGACCGCCGAGCACAACTGGCAAATGCTGGGGCGCATGGAAGAGCTGATGGCTCTCGGTTTTCCCATTCTGGTCGGGGCCTCGCGCAAGAGGTTTCTCACGGCGCTCCTCACGGAAGACTCTTCGATCGACGACCGCGACAATGCGACTGTGGCGGTGAGCGTGCTGGCCGCCAATGCGGGGGCGTGGGGTGTGCGTGTTCACGACGTTGCTCGCACGTTCGCCGCGTTGCGCGCAAGTGTCCCATCGCGCAACATCCGGGCCATGGCGGCCGATACCGAGCGCGAGTTGCGCGTGGCCCAGGTAACGCGCGAACTGGCCGAACTCGAGTTCGACCTGGATGCGGAGCTCGCCATTGCGGCCGAGATGCGCCGGGAAGAAGAGACCCGTCAAAAGGTTATTGCCGCGCTCATTCGGCAGGCCGAGACTCAAGCGCGCGAAGCGGCCGAACGAGCAGAAGCGGCGCGCATTGCCGCCCTTCCGGCGGGGACCGCAGGGTTTGCTGTTCCCGACCCGGCGGCTTCGTCCTCCGACGGCAAGGGAGCGAACGCGTGAGCGACATGATTCGCCTCTCGGGGATCCGAGCCACGGGGTTTCACGGCGTGTTCGAAAATGAGCGTGAGAACGGCCAAGAGTTCGTGGTTGACGTTGTGCTCCACACCGACACAGCACCGGCGGCTCACACCGATGACCTAGCACACACCGTCGACTACGCAGCGGTGGCCGCCGATGTGGTGGCCCTCATTGCGGGTGAGCCGGTGAATCTCATCGAGACACTGGCTGACCGCATCGCCCGTCGGGTGGGAGCGCGCGACTTTGTGATCGCCGTCGAGGTCACCGTGCATAAGCCACAGGCTGACCTCGGATTGGCCGGGGGCGCTCACGCCGACGATGTGTCCGTCACGATTTATCGGGAGCGTGCCGCTGGTGGTTGATCTCCCCGTGCCGACCCCCACAGCCGCCGTCCTGGCGTTCGGTGCCAACCTCGGCGACCGGGAGCAGACGATTCGCGATGCCGCTCTCGAGCTTGCCGCGCGCCCGGGAATCCTCTCCGTCGTGCTGTCCTCGCTCGTGGAATCGGTCGCTATTACGGAGGTGGGACCCTCCACGGACGAACCTGCGTACCTTAACGCGGTTGCCCTGGTCGACACCACCCTCAGTCCGCGAGAACTACTGCAGACCGTGCTCGACGTCGAACAGCTTTTTGGTCGGGTTCGCAGTGAACGGTGGGCCGCCCGCACTCTCGACATCGACATCGTGGCGTTTGGGCAGGAGCGAGTCAACGAGCCAGACCTCGTGGTGCCACACCCTCACGCAGCCCAGCGTCTTTTCGTGCTCAACCCGTGGCTCGAACTCGACCCGCACGCCACGATTGTCGGCGCGGGCTCAGTTGCCACACTTGCGGCAGAGCTTGGGGCGCGCCAGAACCAACCGGCGGAGGTCACACCGTGAAGCGCACGTCGTTCGGACTCGTCATCGCACTCATCGCGGTTGCGGCCATGGCGGGCTATCTCATCGAGCTTGCCCTCGTGACCAACGGCAGCCACGCGTTTGCGCCGCCGATCAGTCTGCCGCTCACTCTCACGGCCATCGCCGTTGTGGTCGTGGCGTTGGCGATTCCCGTGCGCCGAAAGGTCACGGGCAAACGCAAGGCTCGTCTCGATCCGTTCTATGCCGTGCGCGTTGCCGTCTTGGCCAAGTCGAGCGCACTCACGGGTGCACTGCTTACCGGGTTCGGTGGCGGGATCATTGTGCACACGGTCAGCCTGCCGATTGTCAACGGAGACCTGCTCGGTCGCGGAATCGCGCAAACGGTGGGAGCCGCCTTGCTTCTCATCGCGGGGCTGGTGGCCGAGCGTCTCTGCACGCTTCCGCCCGATGACACGGCGCCGGAATCACCGCCCGGGTCAACGGCGGGCGGCTCGCATGCCTGAGCGCGACGGCCGACTTGCCGTGGGCATTGTCGGCGCTGGTCGGGTGGGACCGGTCATCGGGGCCGCGCTCGCTGCCGCCGGACACCGCGTGGTCAGCATTTCTGCGGTGTCGGAGGCGAGTCGCGACCGGGCCGAGGCACTTCTTCCCGGTGTCGAAATCCGCGATGTTCCCGATGTCGTGGCGACCTCCGAACTCGTGGTGTTGGCCGTGCCCGACGACCAGCTCGAGTCGCTCGTTGCGGGCTTGGCAAACGTGGATGCCTGGCAACCCGGACAAATCGTGCTGCACACCTCGCCGGCGTTTGGCATCAGCGTGCTCGATCCGGCGCTGCAACGAGGCGCCATCCCCGTGGCCTTGCATCCCGCGATGTCGTTCACGGGCACGAGCATGGACCTGTCACGCCTCAGCGAGTGCTACATCGCCGTGACGGCACCCGGACCTGTGTTACCGATTGGCCAAGCCCTCGCCGTGGAGATGGGCGGCGAACCCGTCGTCATTCCCGAATCGGGTCGTGCGGCATACGCCGAGGCCATTTCGACCGCCACAACGTTTTCGGCGGCAATTGTCGCCCAGGCGACCGCGGCCCTCGCGCAGACCGGTGTTGACAACCCGGCCGACGTCTTGGCTCCGCTGATTCGCTCCACGGTCGACTACGCCCTTCGGCATTCGGCCGGCGTTCGAACGGCCGATGTTCCCCCCAGTTTTGGAGATGCGTAGTGGCCGAACTGGTGACCACGGCAACGCAACTGGATGCCTGGCGCTCGACGATACCGGGAAAGCGCGTGGCGTTTGTCCCCACCATGGGCGCTCTTCACGAGGGGCACATTCGCCTCGTGGAGCGCGCGGCCGAGATCGCAGACGCGGTGGTCGTGTCGATTTTTGTGAACCCCACCCAGTTCGGCAAGGGGGAAGATTTTGAGCGGTACCCGCGCACGTTGGAGAAC
>CAIVOR010000037.1 GCA_903907615.1 uncultured Microbacteriaceae bacterium
CGCTGCTGTTCGGCGCTCAGGGCGGGTGTTGTCACGCGTGTCCTCATCGGGTTGGTCAGAATCGTGCAAGTTTAGCCCGTGGCACGCTCAAAGACTCCCCAACACCGAAGTGCCTAGGATGAATTGTGGATACTCGCGCACGGTTTGCCCTTCTGGTCGCCATTGTGGCCATTGTTGCGGTCGCGGTGGGCATCGGCGGAGTGATCTTCGTCAACCGCACAATCAACTCCCCCGATGCCGTGGTGCGCAGTTACTTTGCCGCCCTGTCGACGGGCGATGCCGCATCAGCCCGGGCGCTCCCGGGCGTGGTCTCGAACACTCTCGGCCCCGACCAGCTGGTTCTGTTGCAGACCGGTGCTTTCCTGCCCCCGCGGGACGTGACGATTGCGGCACCGGCTGTTGAGGGTAATGAGGCCACCGTCGAGGCGACCTATTTTGTCGGCGAGCGCGAGCAGCGGGCCACGTTTTCGCTCGTCGCCGAACCGGGCACGCTGGGTGTGCTCGGACAGTGGCGTTTTTCCGAACCACCGCTCGGACGTCTCAACGTTGCGGTTGCGCACGACACCGCATTCCAGGTGGGTGACCTCGGCACCGTCGACGTGCGGAGCTACGACGGCGGCACGGCAGAGGCGTTTGCCGCATCGGCAACTTTCCCGGTCTTTGTGGGCGTCGGCTATGACATCTATCGGTCGACGTCGTTGCTGAACGCGCCACACGAGCTCGTGTTCGTGTCCGAGGCCGCGATTCAGACCATCAGCGTTGAGGTTTCGACGACCCCCGCATTTGTCGCGGCCGTGCAGGAAAAGGTCGACGTGGCACTCACCGAGTGCCTCACGCAACAGGTACTCATGCCCACAGGGTGCCCTTTCGGCTATGCCACCGAAAATCGTTGGGTGGGTAACGCCTCGTGGTCGCTCCCGACCCAACCTCAACTCACCATCGTTGCCGGCGACAACGGCTGGCTGGCGTCGGGGGATGGCGTGGCGCACCTCACGGGAACCGTGCAGTCACTCTTTGACGGGAGCGAGACGCCCGTCGACGTGGACGTGGACTTTCACATGGACGTCCCGGTCTGGGTCACGGGCCCGGATTCCTTCGCGTTCAGCTCCGAGTAGTCGGCGCGCGGTCTGTCCCGGAGAGCCCGCCCAACATCTCGTTATAGGCCCGCAGGTCGGCATCCTCATCCCGGTCGGCTTGCCGGTCGAGTCGCTTCGCCACACGCCCTTCCTCGCGACTCCACTGCATTGCCAAGACCACGGCAATCACGACGCTCGGAATTTCACCCACGCTCCAGGCAATCGCGCCGCCCGCCTGCTGATCAACCAGAGGCGAATCCCCCCAAGTGCGGCCCATCGCCCCAAACCAGTCAGCCAAGAGCAGCCCCTCGCCGGACATGATGGCCAGTCCGAAAAAGGCGTGCACGGTCATGGCGGCAAAGAGTTGAACGAGTCGGAGCGGGTAGCTCAGCCGGCTCGGGCCAGGGTCGATGCCAATCAGCGACTGAACGAAGAGATAACCCGCCAACAAGAAGTGAACGACCATCCATTCGTGACCAATGTGGTCGGTGATTGCCCAGCGGAAAATCGGGGTGTAGTAAAACGCCCACAAGGATCCGACAAAGATAACCGTGGCCACGATGGGGTGAGAAATGAACCGCCCAAAGCGCGAGTGCACGGCCAGCATGATCCACTCCCGTGATCCGCGACTGCCGTCGTTGCGCTTGCGAATAGCGCGCATAGCGAGAGTTACGGGCGCGCCGGCAACCAAGAAAATCGGGACCATCATGCCCAGGGTCATGTGGGCCGCCATGTGAGCGCTGAACAGGTAGTGCTCGTATACGTTGACGCCGCCATTCGTGATGTACATCAGCAGGAGCAAACCCAGTGTCCACAACACAGCTCGGTACCAGGGCCACGCATCCCCCCGTCGACGCAGTCGCACGACACCGGCGATATAGAAGAAGATGCCGAACGCGCACACCAGGAGCCACAGGGGATCGATCGACCACTCGGTGAAATACCGGGCGAACGTTGCCGGCGGTGGCAGGGGCTCACCCGTCAGTATTTGCGCGGGAGTGAGGGCTCCCGTGGCCGTCTGCGCCACCGGCGGAGCGGTGCGCGAAAGCGCCTGGGCCAAGCCCATGGCAGCGCCGAGAATGGCCAACTCAATGAGGACGAGCCACGTAAAGGCCCCCCGGGTCTGACGGTCAACGCGATTCAGCGCGCGCGTCCGTTGCCACGCGCCGAGCACGCCCAAGGCGATGAGCGCGAGAGTCTTCCCGATCACAAGAGCGCCATAGGTGGTGGCGAGGTTTTCCCACGTCCCCAGACGTAGCCAGGCACTCACGACGCCCGTGCTCGCCACCACAATGAAGGCCACGAGAGCGAGGGTTGAGTAGCGCCTGGCAAACTCAGCAAACTCCGTGGGGAGGCACGCTGTTCGCGCCGCCACGAGAGCGAAGAGACCGCCCAGCCACACGGAGACGAAAACGAGGTGCAGTCCCAGGCTCGTAATTGCCGTCCCGTGGCCCGTGGAACCTGCAGCGTGGCCCTGTAGCGCCATCGGGAGCAGGGCAGACACCGAAAGCAGCCCGGCAAAGAAGAGAGCCGTCTGATTCGTCACCGCCATCAGGACAACAGTTGAGAGCCCGGTGATGAGAATGACGGCGAGCCACGCTTGGCCAATCCCGATGGTCGTGACAAAGAACGCAAGTCCCTCACCAAAGGCCGCGCTGGCCGAGAGAGGCATCTGGCTCACCTTGACGAAGGTAAAGAGCAGCGTGACGATCGAGAAGATTGTGGCCACGAAGCTCGCGGCGGCAGCGATACTGATCACTCTCCGATAGGCCTCTGTGCCTGCGGTCAGAACCCACAGGGCGAGAACGACCGAACCAATGGCGGTGGCCGCCGAGACATCCACGAGGAGACGGGCGAGCGGTAATCCCCAGGTGACAGCAAACCCGGCGGGCGAGGTAGCAGCGGTCGGGGCAAAGCCCAGCGCAAGAAAAACTCCCGTGGCGACGAGCACAACTGCGGGCGGGAGTGCGCGGCGGGCGATGTTGGTCACATCCTTAAGCGTAGGCACAAAGAAGCGGGGCGAACACCGAATGGTGTTCGCCCCACTTACGAGCTGTGTAGGGAACCTACTTAGCAGCAGCCTTGAGCTTGCTTCCGGCCGATACCTTGACCGCGTTGCTTGCCGCGATCTGAAGGGTGGCGCCGGTCTGGGGGTTGCGACCCGTGCGGGCGGCACGACGCGTGCGCTCGAACGAAACGAAACCGGGGATGGTCACCTTGCCACCATCGCGACCAACCTCGGCTGCAACGACCTCGTAAAGAGCATCGATTGCGGCGCTAACCGCGGTCTGCGACTGGCCGGTCTTAGCGGCTACAGCGGCGACGACCTCAGACTTGTTGAGAGCCATAATGTGTCCTCCTGGACTTACTACTTGGGAACGAGCGCCTCATTCGGCCGTCTCATTTGCCCTCCCGGGTGGGAAGGCACCCCAAATTTACCAAGAAGACTTGGTAATTCCCGGCAATTCGCCATGGTGTGCCATGTCGCGGAATCGGACACGTGAAATGCCAAATTTCGTGAGAACACCGCGGGGACGGCCGTCAATTGCATCGCGGCTACGCACGCGGATGGGCGAGGCGTTGCGCGGAAGCTTCTGCAGGCCGATGCGAGCGGCCTCGCGCGACTCATCGGTACCGGCCGGGTCGACCAGTGCCTTCTTGAGCGCAGCGCGCTGAGCGGCGTAACGCTCGACGATTACCTTGCGCTGCTCGTTACGGGCAATCTTGCTTTTCTTAGCCATTTAGCGCTCCTCGCGGAATTCCACGTGCTGACGCACGACGGGGTCGTACTTCTTCAGTACGAGACGGTCAGGGTTGTTGCGGCGGTTCTTGCGCGTGACATAGGTGTAACCCGTGCCAGCAGTAGAGCGCAGCTTGATGATGGGACGAACGTCCTGTGCTTTAGCCATTAGATCTTCTCTCCACGAGCGAGCAGGTCCTTGACGACGGACTCAATGCCGCGCGCGTCAATGACCTTGATTCCCTTGGCCGACAGCGTCAGAGTGACGTTGCGACGAAGCGACGGCACAAAGTACGTCTTCTTCTGGATGTTCGGATCGAAGCGACGCTTGGTGCGTCGGTGCGAGTGCGAAATGTTGTGTCCAAAGCCGGGAGTGGCTCCGGTCACCTGACAGTTTGCTGCCACGAGTGATTCCCTTCATTACCGCGAGGCCACCGAAGAGTGGCTTCGCCCAAGATCTCTTGTCTGCGTTCGCGGTGGGGAACCTCACGGCTCTCCGGTGTGAACACTGTTGCGCAAGGGTTTTTGCGCAACCGCATCATTCTACGCGCACGCTAGGCAAACGCCAAAAACGTCCACCACGTGATGCGCATCCGTGAATCCGTGCGTGCTTGCTACAGCTTGTGCCCACTGCTCCACAGCGTCCGCCTCGATTTCGACGGTCCGCCCGCACTGGCGGCAAATCAAGTGGTGGTGGTGTCCCGTGGTGCTGCACGCCCGATAGAGGTTTTCCCCGTCGGGGGAGGTCAGCACGTCGGCGAGGTCGTCGTCGACCAGGGACGCGAGTGTGCGATACACCGTAGCCAGACCGAGCGTGTCGCCGTCCGCGCGAAGGCGGCTGTGCAGTGTTTGCGCCGAGACAAAACCGGAGCCCTGCGCCAAGGCGCTCGCTACGGCCTCGCGCTGGCGAGTGTTGCGCTTCATGCGGCCACCTCTCCACGTAGTCGGCGAGGCATCCAGCGACCCACAACCAGAGCAACGCCCAAGAGGGCCGTGGCCACGAGGGCGATGCACGCCCCGGCGCTCACCGAGAATTCGCGTGACAGCAAGAGCCCGGTGATTCCGGCCACCACGGAGAGCGTGGGGGCGATCACCAGCATGACGCCGAGCCGGGCCGTCAGGGCGCGCGCGGCCGCGGCCGGGGCGGCAATGAGCGCAATCGTGAGGATGGCGCCCACCGCGGGCATGGTGACGACCACCGTGATTGTGGTGAGAACCATGAGCAGAGCATCCATGGTTGCCGGTTCATAGCCGAGTCCGCGATAACCCTCGGGATCGAACATGGCGTACACGATGTGCTTTCCCGCAAAGACCACGGCAAGCAGCGTAAGACCCAGGGCCACGGCCGCCAGTGCGCCGTCCATTGTCGTGACGGAAAGCACCGAGCCAAAGAGAAGTGCCGTCATATCGACGGGCACCGACGACCCAAACGCCTGCGCGAGTGCCCCGGCCGCGAAACCGCCGGCGAGCAGGACGCCCGAGGCCGCACCGGCACCGCCGGGTGTGATGCGTCCGATGAGCGTGATGGCTCCCACAATGAGAGCGCAGGCGACCACGGCCCCCAACTGCATCGAGAAGCCCAACAAGATTCCGATGACGGCTCCGGGAAAGGTGGCGTGCGTGAGAGCCTGCGCGAAGAGCACCCGTTTGCGCAGAACTACGAGCGAGCCAACCAGTCCCGTGAGCACGCCGACGATTGTGATGACAATCAGCGCGCGGTCAAAGTAACTCATCGCAGTCCTCCCGAGATGGGACGTCGCACGATGACGAAAACGAGTAGGGCCAAGAGGTATGCGGCCACGAATACCGCGGCAATCGCGGCTCCCGGCGGGACGGGAATGTCGAGCCCGACCGACAGCGTGAAGGCTCCGACAAGTCCGGCCAGACCTCCCAGAACGGCGAACGAGAGCGCGATAGCAAAGAGTGACGTGAGGCGACGCGCCCAGACGCGAGCGAGCGCGCCCGGCACGATCAATATGGCGATGACCAGAAGATTGCCCACCGCGATAGACGCCGAAACGACCACGAGGGCGATAGCTACGTTAAGGGCCAAATCAACCACGGTGACCCGATACCCCGCGGCCCGAGCCGCGTCGCGGTCGAATGCCGTCATCACTTGAGAACGCATGGTGACGAGAACGGTGAGAATCGCCAGGAGACCGATGCCCGCCGTGGCAAAGACCTCGGTGATCGACACCGTGAACAGGTGGCCAAAGAGAAGCTGTTCGAGTTGTCCCGCGGCGTCGTGAGACCTGCTCACGATCACCACGCCCACGCTGAACATGGCCACGAGTACCACAGCGACGGCGGCGTCCGAGGAGACCCCGCGCCGAGCGAGAAGACTGAGAAAGACCGTGGCGGCTGCGGCGGCGAGCGCGGCGCCCCAAAAGAGTCCGCCCGCCCCCGCAAAGGCAACCCCCGCGGCAATACCGGGAAAGACGGCATGGGTCAGGCCATCGGTGAGGAACTCCAGCCCGCGAAGATTGACAAAGACGCCCACCACTCCGGCGGTAATCCCGAGTGTCAGCAGCACGATGACCGCCCGCACCATAAAGGGCATGGTCCAGAAATGGAGGAGCAGGTCGAGCGTGATCACTAGTGGTCGTGTCCTGGAATAACGACGCGGTGCTCATCCACTTCGACCTGCACGTCGCCAAAGGCCGCCTGCAGGTTCTCGAGCGTCAACACGCCATCGGTGGGGCCAAAAGCCACCTGTGTTCCCGCGAGAAGCAGGACCTTGTCGCACACATCCCGGGCGAGATCGAGGTCGTGTGTCGTGACGACAATCGAGACGCCGCGTAACTTGAGTTCGCGCAAGGTGGTCAGTAGTGCCGCGCGGTTGGGCTGATCGAGCCCGTTGAAGGGCTCATCGAGCAGGAGGAGACGAGGTTTCGCGGCCAGGGCGCGGGCGAGGAGTCCGCGCTGTTGCTGACCACCGGACAGCGAACCAAACCGCGCTCCCGCACGCGAGGTCAGTCCGGTCATCTCCAGGGCCTCGTTGACTGCGGACCGGTCGATGGTGCGCGCGAATCGCCAGAATCCAATGCGCCGATAACGGCCCATCATCACCACCTGCCGCAGGCTGATGGGAAAGTTCGGCTCGGTCGATTCCTGTTGCGGCAGGTAGCCGATGCCGTCGGTCACGCCCGGGCGTCGCTGGTGGCCGAAAACCTTGAGGCTGCCGTCGGCTAAGGGCAGTAGCCCAAGAAGCCCGCGCAACAGCGTTGACTTGCCCGATCCGTTGGGGCCAATCAGGGCAACGGCCTCGCCCGGGAAAGCCTGCATTGAGACGTGATCCAGCGCCACGACGCCCTCATAGGCGAACGCGGCGTTCGTCAGGTCGATGACGGGTTCGGGCTGAATCTCTTCTGCCTGCTCGCTCATGAGGTGAGTCCTTCCGGAAGTGGTGGAACGGTGCCGCCCCACGCCGTCACGAGCACCGTGACGTTGTGGATCGTGGCACCAATATCGGTCGCGCCTGCCGAACCGGGTCCTCCGAGGGAGTCGGCGTAGAGGGCCTGTTCGCCCGAATAAACTGCCACACTCGCTTCCCGGGCAATGGTGGTGGCCAGCTTGGCAGAGACGGTGTTTTCGCTGAACACGGCCGTGGCTCCACTCGCCCGGATTTTGCTCACAATCGAGTCGACGTCAGCCGCGCTGGGTTCGGCGTTGTCATCGAGGCTCGGCAGGATCGAACCGAGAAACGTGATTCCGTAATCGTTCACGAAATAGGCGAGCGCGTCGTGATTAGTCACGAGAATGCGCTTCGCCACGGGCACCGACGCAAACGCTTCGGTGGCCCACTCATCGAGCAG
>CAIVOR010000038.1 GCA_903907615.1 uncultured Microbacteriaceae bacterium
CTGGGCATCCTTGGTGATGTCCACGAGAACCGGACCGGGGCGACCCGTCGTCGCGATTTCGTAGGCCGCGGCCAGTGTGCCGGGAATGTCTTCGGCCTTGGTCACCAAGAACGAGTGCTTGGTGATCGGCATGGTGATGCCCACGATGTCAGCCTCTTGGAACGCGTCGGTTCCCATGAGGTGACTAAAGACCTGACCGGTAATGGCCAGCAGAGGCACCGAGTCCATGTGAGCATCCGCGATGGCGGTCACGAGGTTGGTGGCACCGGGGCCGGACGTGGCGATGCACACGCCGAGCTTGCCCGACGAAGAGGCGTAGCCCTCGGCCGCGTGGCCGGCACCCTGTTCGTGACGAACCAGAATGTGGCGAATTTTGGAGGCGTCCATCAGCGGGTCATAAACCGGCAGAATGGCGCCACCCGGCAGACCGAACACGTCGGTGATGCCCAGCAGCTCGAGACTGCGCACAACGGCCTCGGCGCCAGTCATCGACTGGGCCTTGGTTGTCTTGGCAGCGGGAGAAGTGTCGGCAGACATGAGTAAGCGTCCTTTGCGTCGAAAGGTGAAAGAAGAGGAACGGGCGTCGTTACCCGGTAATCGCACCTACCGAGGCGGAGTGCACCAATTTGGAGTACTTCGCCAATACGCCACGTGTGTAGCGCGGAGGGAGCGGTTGCCAGCTTTGTCGGCGGCTTGCGAGCTCTTCTTCGTCAACCAGTAAGTCGAGAGTCCGAGTCGCGATATCGACCCGTATGAGATCACCATCGCGCAGAAGTCCGATGGGTCCGCCATCGACAGCTTCTGGAGCTATATGGCCGATACACAGTCCGGTTGTGCCGCCTGAGAATCGACCGTCCGTTAATAGTAGAACATCTTTGCCCAGGCCCGCACCCTTGATGGCGCCGGTGATGGCCAGCATCTCGCGCATGCCCGGACCACCCTTGGGACCTTCGTAGCGAATGACCACGACGTCTCCGGCGACAATCTTGCCTTCCGTGAGCGCGTCCATGGCTGCGCGCTCGCGTTCGAACACCCGTGCCGGACCCTCAAACACGTCGAGGTCGAAGCCCGCGGTCTTCACCACGGCACCCTCGGGAGCCATCGATCCGCGCAGCACGGCAATACCGCCGTTGTGGTGCAGCGGGTTGTCCAGCGTGCGAATCACTTCGCCGTCGACCGGCATGATCTTCATGTCGGCGAGGTTCTCGGCCAGCGTCTTGCCGGTCACGGTCAGCGCGTCGCCGTGCAGCAGCCCGGCATCCAGCAGGGCCTTCATCACAACGGGCACGCCACCGACACGGTCAACGTCGTTCATGACGTACTTGCCGAACGGCTTCAGGTCGGCGATGTGAGGCACCTTGTCGTTGATGCGGTTGAAGTCATCGAGCGTCAGCTCCACATCAGCCTCGTGCGCAATGGCGAGAAGGTGGAGAACGGCGTTGGTGGAACCGCCGAAGGCCATGAGCACGGCAATCGCGTTTTCGAACGCCTTCTTGGTGAGAATGTCGCGTGCGGTGATACCGAGACGAATCAGGTTGACCACGGCTTCACCCGAACGGTGGGCAAAGTAGTCGCGGCGGCGGTCGGCGCTGGGCGGCGCGGCCGAACCCGGCAGGCTCATGCCCAGCGCTTCGGCAATCGACGCCATGGTGTTGGCGGTGTACATGCCACCGCAGGCGCCCTCGCCCGGGCAGATGGCGCGCTCGATGCGGTCGAGGTCTTCTTCGCTCATGGTGCCGGCCTTGCAGGCACCCACGGCCTCGAAGGCATCGATGATGGTCACGCTCTTCTCGGTGCCGTCGGACAGACGCACCCAGCCGGGAGCGATTGATCCGGCGTACAAGAACACGGATGCCAGGTCGAGGCGCGCGGCCGCCATCAGCATGCCGGGCAGCGACTTGTCGCAGCCGGCGAGAAGCACGGAACCGTCGAGGCGCTCAGCCTGCATCACGACCTCAACCGAGTCGGCAATCACCTCGCGCGAGACGAGCGAGAAGTGCATTCCCTCGTGGCCCATCGCGATGCCGTCGGACACCGAGACGGTGCCGAACTGCAGCGGGTAGCCGCCGCCGGCGTGCACGCCCTCCTTGCTGGCCTGGGCGAGCCGGTCGAGGCTCAGGTTGCACGGCGTGATCTCGTTCCATGAGCTCGCAATACCGATCTGGGGCTTCACCCAGTCTTCGTCGCCCATTCCCACGGCACGGAGCATGCCACGCGAGGCGGCCTTCTCAATGCCGTCGGTGACGTCGCGGCTGCGGGGCTTCATGTCAATTTGTGCCATGCGTTGAGTCTATAACCGCGGGGAAATTGCGCGAATCTAGGGTGCGTGGTGAACGCGAGGTAACTTTTTTCCCAACTCTTTTCCGACGTGGTGCAAACGTCCAGCCTGCGCATAAGTTAGCC
>CAIVOR010000039.1 GCA_903907615.1 uncultured Microbacteriaceae bacterium
GGCAATGACCACGGTCCACTCGAGCGAAATGCGACGCGCAACAAACGGCGTGAAGAGCGAGACGAACGCGAAGGCGAACGGGCCAACCGTGCCCAGCAGGCCGTAGGTGACATCGGTCAGGCCGATGTCGGTGCTGATGCTCGCTGCCAGCGGCGAGTATGACGTGACGGCGGTGAGCAAGCCCAGCGCCATGAGCATGATGCCGAGGTAGGCGGCGAATCGGCCCTTGCGGAGGTTCATCGGGCCGGGTGCGGATATTGAAGAAGCGGGCGTCGTTGCCGGCTGAGCGTTCGTCATGTGCCTAGCCAACCAGTTATTGCGCTGGTGCGCTTAGTTTCTGCGCGCACGGTGCGAGGTTGATGCCAAGGCTCGATAGTCAAGCGGTCAGGTCTGACGGTGCCAGTTTCATGAGTGCGGCGAGCTTGGGCTTAAACACTGCAGGCCGGTCGAGAGTCTCCATCAACGCATTCCAGTCGGCTTCACTGAGTCGGAAGCTGCGCTGATCGAGGATGGCGTTCTGAGCCGCCACTTTGGCTGCGTCGAGCACGAACTGCGAGACGCTCTTGTCTTGGAGTTCGGCGGCGGCCCGAAGGAGGGCGTCTTCGCCGGCCGTTGTTCTGAGGTTGAGGCGCTCGGTGCGTGCGCGGGAGGAGACCCTTGACGGCGCCGGCGTCGCTGCCGCGGAGGCAGGTAGTGATTTAGTCACGGCGGCTCCTTGCGAATTGAAAATGGGCAACGATTCATGAGAGCGATGAGTTCGCCCCCTGCCTCAAAATTCTACCGCAGGGCTCAGCCACACGGTCGAAGTTGTTCACATGCTGAGGCACACTAAACGCAGAGAGCTTGCGAAAACCGCTAGCCGCCCACGGCAGCGCCGATGCGGTCTGCCGACGCCATGAGCACTTTGGCGATGTGCGCCACATCCACCTCGCGCGGAAAGTACAACACGGCGAGGGCGGCCGGCTGGTTACCTGCGATCACGAGTGGAACGGCAACCGCGGCCACGCCCGGAAGCACCTCGTCTTGGCTGAACTCGAAGTCGCGGGGCGGATACGTGGCGGGGTCCACCTGCGAGCGCAGCACCCGCCCGGGGGCACCGCGATCGATGGCGTGCCGACTGCCCGGTTTGCGGGCCACGGTGGTTCCCGCCTTCTGCGGCTCCGCGGTGCTGAGGGTCACGGCCGATTCGCCGTCGAAGGTGACGAGCATGGCGGTCATCTCGAGTTCGGCGGCGATTGCGGCAAGCTCGGGAGCGGCGGCCTCTTGCAAGCCCTTCGCCACGGACCGCGCCAGCGTGGCGAGTTTGGTTCCGAGAACCAGGCCGCCCGACGCATCGCGGTAGACGAAGCCCCGCTGCTCGAGCGTTTTCACTAGGCGATACGCCATCGAACGATGGATGCCCAACCGGGCACACAGCTCGGCAACGCTGAGGGGGGCATCCGATTCGCCAATGATCTCGAGCGCGGTGAGGCCACGAGACAGTGTCTGCGAACCGGCGTCGCTTGTGTCGGCGATCATGCGACTGTGCTCATTCGTTTGCGCTCGTGTTCCTGGTCTCGTCGCTTGCGCTCACCCCCGAGCGGAGGTAGCGTTGTTCTATATTTAGAATAGTGTCTCAACTATAGAGACGCAAGTGAGGGAGCTTCTCGTGCAGTTTCACCAACGTGGCTACGTCTCGGCAGATCCTCGCCTGAAGGAGGCCGCCGGATACGGCATCGACCGCCCTGAGGACCTGCCCGACGAGATGGATGTGCTCGTGGTGGGCACCGGGCCCGCCGCCGTTGCCGTGATTGCCCAGCTCTCGCGCTTCCCCAGCATCAATGTTCGCGCCATCGAGAAGCGCGAGGGTCGACTTGAGCAGGGTCAGGCCGACGGCATCGCGTCGCGCACGGTGGAGACATTCGCCGCCTTTGGCTTCTCCAGCGAAATTCAAGACGAGTCGTACCGCAACGTGGAGATGAACACGTGGTCGCCCGACCCCGCGAACCCCCAGAACATCGTTCGCGTCGACCGCGTGCCGGATGACGCCAAGGGACTCAGCGAATGGCCGCACATCTACGTGAACCAGTCGCGCGTGCTCGACTACTTCTTGCGCGACGCCGAGCGGGCTCCTGGGCGGGTCACGCCCAACTACGGCATTGAGTTCGTTGACCTCGCGATCGATCGCAGCCAGGAGTATCCGGTAGCGGCCACCGTTCGCTACGTTGCGGGCCCTCGTGCCGGAGAAGAGCGCACGGTTCGCGCCAAGTACATCGTGGGTGGCGACGGTGCTCGCAGCCAGGTGCGCCACGCCATGGGGCTCAAGATGGAAGGCGATGCCGCCCTGCACGCGTGGGGCGTGCTCGACCTACTGGTGAACACCGACTTTCCCGACTACCAAATCAAGTGCCTCATCCAGTCGCACGAACACGGCACGATTCTGCTCATCCCCCGCGAGGGTGGCTACCTCTCGCGCCTTTACGTTGACCTCGGCGACACCGACGAAGGCGACGGCGGCAAGGTGCGCGACACCCCGCAACAGGCCATCATCGATCGCGCCAACCAGATTCTGCACCCCTACACAATCGACGTGAAGGGTGTTGCCTGGTGGTCGGTCTATGAGGTGGCCCACCGTCTCGCCGACGGATTCGACGATGTGCCCGACGACCAGCGCGGCACACTGCACCCCCGCGCCTTCATCATGGGTGACGCCTGCCACACCCACACGGCCAAAGCAGGTCAGGGCATGAACGTCTCGATTCAGGACGGCTGGAACCTCGCGTGGAAACTCGCGGCCGTTATCGAGGGTCGCGCGCCCGCGACACTGCTCGACACCTACGCGTCGGAGCGCAAGGTGATTGCCAAGAACCTCATCGACTTCGACAAGGAATGGTCGACCCTCGTGGCCAAGCCCGCCGAGGAGTGGGACGACCCGTCCGGTCTCGCCAAGTTCTACGACGACACCTTTGAGTTTCCCATGGGCTACATGACCCAGTACCCCGCGAACCAGATCACCACCGGCATGCAGCACCAGGCCTTGGCCAAGGGGCTGCCCATCGGCAAGGCGTTCAAGTCGGCCGAGGTGATTCGTCGTGGAGACGTGCGCTGGCGCCACATCGGGCACCTGCACGAGGCCGACGGTCGCTGGCGTGTGTACGTGTTTGCCGACGCCGCCGCTCCGGCGCTCACGGGAACGCCCACCGCCGAGTTCGCCAACTGGTGGCAGAACGACCCGGCGTCACCCTACGTGCTCTACACGCCCGACGGCGGCGACACGGATGCCACCTTCGACACCAAGGTGATCTACCAGCAGGACTACACCGAGGTTGAGCCCGGGCCTGTGCCCGACGTGTTCAAGCCCGTCAAGGTTCCGCTGGGACTCATCGACGTGAATCAGATCTTCTGCGCCGGACACGGCCGCGACATTTTCCGCGAACGCGAGATTTCGCGCGAGGGAGCCATCGTTGTGGTGCGTCCCGACCAGTACGTGGCCGGCATCTTCCCGCTGGATGCTCACGCCGAGGTAGCTGCGTTCTTCGCGCAGCACATGTTGCCGGTCACGTAGTTTCGCCACAGACGCGACTCACCACCCCGGCCCGTAATAGATTCGCTTAAGACGCTGAGACCGGGAGGCACCGTGAAGATATTCGACGTTCGTGATGTTCCTTTAGCAACGGATGCCCAACTCGCCGTTGTCGACAACCCCCGCCACCGGCACATCCTCAAGAACTTCCGTCGCCATGGGATCCTCGAGGTGTCTGGCCTGTGGCCGCAGATCCTCGATCCGATCATGACCGTGGAACACCCGCTCTACAAGATGTTCGAGGGCGGGCGCTACCACGTCTTCGACGGCATGGATCAGGTTCGCGGGTTCTACTCAATGATTACCGACGGCGAAGTGAACGTCTTCGGCCCTATTGAAGAGCACGTCGCCGTGAGCGACCACGGCATTTTTACCGAGGCCATCTTTGCCCGCGTGGTGCGCGGTGACTCGCCCTTCCTGACCCCAGAGGACGGCGTCGACGCTGACGGCATTTACCAAATCACCAACCACATCGCTATGGCGTGGCCCTACGAAAAGGGCCGCCTGCAGGGCGAACACGTCTGGGAAAACAACCTCAGCCGTGAGGTTCACGAGGTGGGCGACGAGAGTTACCTGATCAGCCCCGAGCAGGCACGCGAGCGGTTGGCTCCCCTGCTGGCGCAGAGCCCGCTCGACGAAATCGTCGAAGGGCTAAAACTTTTTGCCGACGACTAGCCGGGACGCCGTTCGCTTCGCTAGCTCCTGAGCGAGCGCTCGTGCGCGCCACGTAGTTCCGCGTGACGGGCATCCACGACCGGCCAGGTTTCGGGGTGAGTGACGATGAACTTCTCGCCGGTGCGCATGGCGTGGATGACCATCGCCGCCACCTCGTCGGGCTCGAGTCGCGTGAGGGGCGGCACAAAATCCCCGCTGTTCGGCGAGTTCTTGTTGAATCCGGGGCGCTTGCGCGAGTTCTCATCGATGGCGGTGCGCACGGGCGCGGGAAGCAGGATGGAAAACCCGATGGGGGAATCGGCAAGCTCGGCGGCCAGCGCCTCGGTGAGGGCGTTCATGGCTGCCTTCGATGCGGCGTAAGCGGTTCCGCCGGGCGCGGCGAGGAAGCCGGCCAGCGAGGATACGTTCACGATGTAGCCACCGGTGGGGTTGTGCTTCAGAAGGGGCACGAACGACTTGAGGCCGTGGAGCACGCCCCAGAAGTTGACGTCGAACACCCAGTGGAAGTCTTCAATGCTGAGGTCGTCAAACGGTGCGAGTGCGCCGAGGCCAGCGTTGTTGACAAGAATGTCGACCTTGCCAAAGTCTTTCTCGACGCGGTCGGCGAGAGCCTGCACGGCGGCGGCATCGCGCACGTCGGCCACAATCGGCGTCGCGCCAATCTCGGCAGCCACGGCTGTGAGGGTCGTCTCGTTGGAGCCCGTCACGATGACCGTGGCGCCCTCGGCAATGAGGGCCTCGGCGATGCCACGGCCAATGCCCGAGGATCCCCCGGTGACCACAGCCACGAGACCGGTGAAGTCGCTGATCTTTTTGTCGTTGCTCATGTGACTAGCAAAGCAGTTGCGGAGCCGGCGTGACTAGTTTTTGGGCGCACGGTGGTGTTTATCCGCGCGAGGCGGATTAGCGAGGTCGCGCTAGCTGTTGTTCTTCACGTAGAGAGCAACCTCAGCCTGCACGCGAGCGTGGCGACCGAGGATGAAGAACAGGAAGCCAAACTGAATGAAGAAGGTCCCAATCGCGCCGATGATGATGCCCCACTGTGTAGCCCCGGGATCAATA
>CAIVOR010000040.1 GCA_903907615.1 uncultured Microbacteriaceae bacterium
CGTGGCTTCGTGATTTCCGGGCCACGGCAACCAATGTTTGCGGCGTGAGTTCGCCAACAAGGTGCCCCGCGTCAAAGAGAGCGGTTTCGTTGTTATCGTCCTGAGCGAGTCGCTGAACAGCCAGCAGGCCAAATCGCGCCTCGGGAATGAGCGCCATAACCGGGCCGAACGATGAATCGGTAACCTGCGACCAGCGACGCGCAAACAGCCGATTCTCGGCCACGGTCAGCGCATCGAAGAGCTTCCAGTGCACGTCGATGCCGGCCTCGACTCCCGTCTCCCCGGCCGTGCGCGTAAAGTTCCACGAACCCCGCAGCGGCACGATGCGCTCAAGAAGTTCAAAATCACTGACATCGAGCAGCGCCACGTAACCTCGCTCCCGCAGCCAACCAAACACGCGCTCAACCCGCCGAGCGTCAACGTAAAGATCGATGTCGGCCACCGGCCGCAAGCTCAGCGCACCATCGGCCCGCGACGCGTCGAAACTCTTGAGCGTCACCAGCGGATGAAGCGCGGCGAGTTCGACCAGGTCATCGTGAGCCGCCACCAACTGTCGCTGATTCGCCACCCAGTTGTAACGCGCGATTCCGGCCAGGTACTCATCGCGGGAACCACCCGCCACGATGTTGCGGTGCACGTAACCGCCGGCCCACACGAGCAGGTCGCTGGCGGTGGCCGGGTCGTAGGTCTCGCGCCACTGCTGCCACAGGCCAACCGCCTCAGCGGGGGAGCCCAGCGCGGCGCGCGCGATTAGTCGTTCCGACTCATCCATCGGCGCACCACCTTGAGGTAGTCCATGCGCGCTTCGATCTGCGTGGCCGTGATGCTGGCCGCGTGCACGCGCCGCCGCAGGGCGACTTCGGGCACGGTCGTGGTCGTGAGGCCCGCTACGCGAGCCCGGTTGAACCAGTCGATGAACTCACCGGCGCGAAGCTCGTCGTCGAACAGGCCCACCCGGTCGAAGTCGGCGCGTGAGAGCAGCATTCCGCCGGCGACGAGCCCAGCCTGCAGGCCCTCGGGCACGTTCAGTTCGGTCTGCCCATCGGAGAAGTGCTCGATCTGGCCCATCGCGATGTTGGCGCCGCTCTCTTCAAGCGCATCCAACAGAATGCGACAACGCTCGGGAAGCCACAGGTCGTCGGCGTCGATAAACGTGAGGTACGGCGATTTGGCCGCATCCAGCCCCGCATTGCGCGCCCCGCCACACAAAAGCCCATTCTCGCTCCGCACCAGCATGACGCGCTCGTGCTCCTCCCACTCCGGCGCGAGCACTATCGGCTGCTGGCTGCCAGCATCCACCACAATCACACGCGTGGTCACGCCCACCTGCCCGATGGCGGAGGCGATGGCCTCGCCCAGGTAGGCATCCACATCGCGGCACGGAATGATCACGTCGATGTGCGCGAGAGAGGCCGGCGTCATGACGTGGCCTTTCGGGCGAGGTGGCGGCGCACCACGTCGAGCATGGCGGCGTTACTGGTGTCGATGTCGTTGGAGGCGTTGCCCTCGTGAGCGAGGCGATGCACCACACACGAGGGTTCGTCGAAGAAAGGCACGTTCAGGGTGCGCGCCCGAGCAAACCAATCTGTGTCATCGCCGCCACTGGTGACGGTGGTGTCGAACACGCCAACGCGGTCAAAGGTCACTCGCCGCGCAACGAGCGTGCTCGGCAAAAAACCCGCCACGGGTTCCACCAGCCACTCGGGGCGACACCACTCCGGTCTCGGCTGACCTGGCTGCACGCGCAAC
>CAIVOR010000041.1 GCA_903907615.1 uncultured Microbacteriaceae bacterium
GTGGTCAGCCGCTGCCTGCCAATCCGGCACGAAGGCCACCCGGTCCGCGTCGGCGAATCGAGAACTCACCAGTTCACCGGTCACTCCCGGCACCGGGTCTTCGCGAGCGCCGTACACATCGAGAACGACAGTGAGGTCCGCGTCGCGCTCGAGTGTCTGAGCAAATTCCCCGGCAAACATTTGCGTGCGGCTGTAGAGATGCGGCTGATGAACGGCGATCAGACGGCCGGGGCCGACCACTGTGCGAGCCGCCGTCAATACAGCCTCAACTTCGTTGTGGTGGTGCGCGTAGTCGTCATAGACGCTCACACCCCCCACCACACCGTGAAGCTCAAATCGGCGCTGAGTTCCCGCGAACGTTTCGAGTCCCGCGACCACCCTTTCCGGCGCGAATCCTAATTCCACGAGCGTGGCAAAAACACCCGCCGCGTTTGTCGCGTTGTGGACTCCGGGGATTCGCAGTGTCAGCGGATAGCTGTTGCCGCGCCAGACGAGGGTGCAGGCGACCACTCCTCCCGCGGTGGAAACCTCGGTGATTCGCACATCGGCATCCGCCGACTGACCGAAGGTGGTGACGTCACGCGTGATCTTGCTGCGGATGGCCTGAGTCCCGGGATCGTCAGCAGACAGAATCGCCCGTTCCGACGCACCATTGGCAAAGTCGACAAAAATCTGATCGAACGCGTCGCGCGATCCGTAGTGGTCGAGGTGGTCGGGGTCAACATTGGTGACGAGGGCCACGGCGGTGTCGTAATCGACGAGCGTGCCGTCGGACTCATCGGCCTCAATGACCGCGAGCTCGCCCGTTCCCCAGGCTGCGCTGCTGCCAGTGGCCTGAATCACACCACCGTTGACAAACGTTGCCGACTCCCCCATTTCCTGCAGCGCCGTTATGGCCATGCCCGTGGAGGTCGTTTTGCCGTGAGCTCCTGCAATCGAAATCAGGCGATGTCCGCGAACAATCCATTCGAGTGCTCGAGAGCGATGCCGAACAGGAATTCCGCGTTCCTGTGCGGCCAGATACTCCGGATTGTCTGCCCACAGCGCCCCGGTATAAACAAGAACATCCACGTCTCCGAGGTGCGCCGCGTCATGCCCAATGAAAATCTGTGCGCCACGTTCTCGCAGGGAGTCGACTCCCGCCGAAGGTCGAACATCGGATCCGGTCACCACAATGCCCCGATCGAGGAACATGTGGGCGATTGAATTCATGCCCGAGCCCCCCGCGCCGACGAAGTGCGCGGAAGTCACGCCTTCCGGCATGAAAACCGAGTGATCGGGCTCAATCACGTGTCGTCACCTCTCGACGTCTCATCCCAGTGCGGGAATCGGTTCTAACCTACGGTGTCATACTGTGCGATTGCAGGAGTGCCTCGCCGATGAGGTCGACCGTGCGCGCCGCACCTTCACGCGTTCCCACGGTCGCTGCGGCCGCCCCCATCGCCGTGCGCGCTTCCTCGTCGGCAAGGAGTGGCTCAAGCACTGCCCACAGCGTTTCCGCTGTCAGCTGTGCATCGCGAATCAGTGTCGCCCCACCGGCCTCGACGACGGGCGCGGCGTTGAGTGCCTGCTCGCCGTTTCCCGAGGCATAGGGAACGAGCACGGACGGGATTCCGAGAGCAGTGATTTCAGCCAGTGTCGACGACCCCGCGCGTGACACAACGAGCGATGCCGCCGCCAACGCGTCGTCCATGTTGTCGCAGTAGTCCAGAACGACATGGCCGGGAGATCCACTGGCCACCAGGCCGCTATCGCGTTCGCCGGTGATGTGCAGGATGTTCCATCCGGCAGCCAAGATGTGGCTGGCCAGACGATCGACCGTCTGATTGATGCGCCGTGCGCCGAGCGAACCGCCGGTCACGAGCAACACCGGCACTCCCGGGGACAGACCCCAGCGCTGACAGGCTGCTGCGCGACCGTCATGCACGTTGAGAGTGGCAATCTCGGGTCGCAGGGGCATACCCACCCACGTTGCACGGCGAAGGCGAGTTCCCCGCACAGCCGTGGCGACGCGTGACGCGAACCTGGCGGCCCAGACGTTGGACAGACCGGGGCGCGCGTTGGCCTCATGAATCACGAGGGGAATCCCCGCCCGTCGCGCTGCCGCGTACGCGGGAGCCGCCACATAGCCGCCCACTCCGAAAACAACGTCGACACCGCGCGAGGAAATCAGCCGTTCCACCTGAGCCACTGTTGGTCGCCAGCCGCGAAGAAAACGCCAGGCGCGCTTGTCTGGTCGTCGCGGAAAGGGAAGACGCCTGATGACGTGAAATTCGAAGCCAGCACTCGGCACGAGTCGACTCTCAAGACCTTCGGAGGTCCCCACAAAAAGGATCGTGGCATCAGCTTCACGCTCGCGAATCTCGCGGGCCACTGCCAGAAGCGGATTGACGTGTCCTGCTGTCCCGCCTCCCGCCATGAGGTAGGTCGTCACTGGAGCTTCTTTCGGCCCTGTGTGCGGGCAAAGGACAGCACCACGCCAACACCGACCAGAGAGGACAACAGTGCCGTTCCACCAGCAGAGACAAACGGTAGTGGCACACCGAGCACCGGCATGAGGCGTAACACCACAGCGATGTTCAAGAACGCCTGACCCACCAGCCACACCATGATGGCCCCCGTGACGATGCGCGTCGTCGGATCCTCGGCCGCGCGAATGATGCGCAGGAAAATGACCGTCAGTGCTATGAATAGGGCAATCACAACAATCGCGCCGATCAAACCCAGTTCTTCGCCCACAATGGCAAATATGTAGTCATTGTCGGCCGCCGGAAGCCAGGACCATTTGGCCCGGGAGTTTCCGAGCCCGACACCAAAGATTCCCCCGCTGGCCATCGCCCATGTGCCGTGCAATGGTTGCCAGCAGGCGCCGGAGTCGTCCACGCACGGTGCGCCAAGAAACGACAAGATCCGTGACATCCGGTTGGGACTGATCAGCGCCATCATCAGCACTCCGAAGGCGCCGATCGACAGGGGAATCATCATCAATTTCCAGTCCACGCCGGCAAAGTAAAGGGCGGCCATGGTCATGGCGACCATGACGAGAACGGTGCCCAGGTCACCTCCCACGAGAACCAAAACAATGATGATGGCGGCCGGCACGAGCGGCCGCAGCACTCGCCACGTCGTGCCGTACTTTTCCATGGTGACCGGGAGCATGATGCCCACCCACAGCGCCAGCGCAAGTTTGAGCAACTCGGCAGGCTGAAAAGTAAACCCACCAATGGCGAGCCAATTTCGGTTTCCGCCTGAATCCACACCAAGCGGCGAGAACACAACAAGCATCTGGAGCGCAATGCCGGCCAACACAAAGACTCGCGCCCACTTGCGCCAAAACGTCGCGGGAACCCGGCTCGCCAGAAGCATGAGCGGCA
>CAIVOR010000042.1 GCA_903907615.1 uncultured Microbacteriaceae bacterium
CTCTCACCAACAGCTAGGCGCGTTCGCCGAATTCTGCCCGCGTGTTAACACGCTGGACACACGGCGAGCAACTTTGTAACGCCGCCGAAACGTGGCACACGATTTTCGGAAACAGCGCGGGGTAAGACTCAACACATCCCGTCGGGCGACGCACACCTAAGTCGTGCGACAAATATGAGATGAGGTTGACATGGATCAGGGGCAAACCGCTTTTATCCTGATTAGTGCCGCGTTGGTCTTGCTGATGACGCCGGCTCTGGCGTTCTTCTACGGCGGACTTGTGAAGACCAAGAGTGTCGTCAGCATGATGATGCTGAGCTTTGGCTCACTCGCACTAATCGGTGTTCTGTGGGTTCTTTACGGATACGCGATTGCGTTTTCCAACGGCGGAACCGACACGTTCTACGGTATTGACGGTGTGTTCGGTATTGACACCGCCAACATCGGACTCGAGGGTCTGCTGACCGTTCCCGACGGCGCCACCTATCCGCCGCTTGCCTTTGCAGCGTTCCAGGGTGGATTCGCCATCATTACGGTGGCCCTCATCTCGGGAGCTATCGCTGACCGTGCGCGCTTTGGTGCCTGGATGGTCTTTGCCGGAATCTGGGCGACCATCGTGTACTTCCCTGTCGCCAACTGGGTGTTCAACTTCACTGTTGTCGACGGCGTGATTGTGGACGGCGGTTGGCTGGTCTACAACATCGGTGTGATTGACTTCGCCGGCGGTACCGCGGTGCACATTGCCGCGGGTTCAGCCGGTCTTGCTCTGGCGATCGTCCTCGGCAAGCGCATCGGCTTTGCTAAGGGAATCAGCAAGCCACACAACGTACCGCTGGTTCTCTTGGGTGCCGGTCTGCTGTGGTTCGGTTGGTTCGGCTTCAACGCCGGCTCTGAACTCGCCGCCGACGGAATCGCCTCGCAGGCGTTCATCAACACCATGGCCGCCCCGGCTGCCGCGGTTATTGGTTGGCTTCTCGTCGAGCGCATCAAGGACGGCAAGGCGACCTCAGTGGGCGCTGCGTCGGGAGCAGTTGCGGGACTTGTCGCCATCACCCCCGCGTGTGCTGCGCTGACCCCGCTCTGGGCCATCGTGCTGGGCCTGGTTGCCGGTGTGCTCTGTGCGCTCGCCATCGAACTCAAGTTCAAGTGGGGCTTCGACGACTCGCTCGACGTGGTGGGCATCCACCTCCTCGGCGGAATCATCGGAACGCTCTTCATCGGTTTCTTCGCCAGTGGCGTGGGCCTCATCTTCTCCGGCAGCTTTGAGCAGCTGGGCAAGCAGGCTCTCGGCGCCGGTGTCGTGATTGTGTTCTCCTTCGTGCTCAGCCTCATCATCGGCTGGATCATCGAGAAGACCATGGGCTTCCGCATCAAGAACGAAGACGAACTCGCAGGCATCGATACCGTGTTGCACGGTGAAGAGGGTTACGCGCGCTCCGAGGTGTAGTTGATCTGAGCACTCAGGAGATGCACGTCCCGATGGCCACCCGGCTGTCGGGACGTGCGCCTGTGTGGTCAGTGGGGGACGTTCGGAGAGCGTCGGATGACGCTGATTCTCAGGCGCCCACGCGGCGAATGATGCCCAGGGGAGTGGACTGTTCTCCCTGCCCGAGGGGGTTGTCTGCGAGGACCTTGACCCAGCGCTGATTCTCACGGACCGGCAGTGTGGTGCCGAGGATGTTGCCACCGAGATCGTTAATGTCCACGACGAGCACCTCAATGGAGAGTTCCAATGACTCCTTGACGGACGCGGCCACAGCGTTGGGAGTGAGCGGACCCAAAACGATGCGCTCGTTGTAGGGAGGCAGAGTGCCGTCTGTGGGGCCGTCGATGGCGCGAGCGCCCTGGCCGGCAATGCGGTAAAAGTCGCCCTTGCGTCCAAACGCTTTGGTGACAGCCGCAACTGCAGCGGCGACGAGAATGCGGGGCGTGCCGACTTCGCGAAGGGCCATCTCCATGGTCTCGGGCATGCCGAGTCCGATTCCGTGCGGTGTCTTCTGGACATACCGAGACAGGAAATGCGCGAGTCGGCGGGGGCTGATGTCTCTGGGGTCAATGGAACGGCCCTGACAGATCGACACGATCTTCTCGGTGATGAACAGGATGTCGCCGGGGAGCAGGTGTGCGGGCGCGTATTTCACGATGACGTCGGTCAGAGAGTCTTGCGGGGAGACCGTGTGCGTTGCGATCGGAACGCGGTCGTAGGTGACGCCCTCGACCGTGATGGAGAGGTTCTTTCCCTTATTGGGAACGGCAACCATAGAGTTCCTTTAGATCAGTGGGGCACCGACACATGAGCGAGAGACTGTGTGATGCGGGACGGCAGACGGGGCGCGCGGTAGGCCCCTGAGCGCACCATCGCGAGCCCAAGCCTAACATTCCGACTCCACGGACCGGCCGGGCGCACGGCGGGTCGAAGGTCAGAACTCCGCGACCGCTGCGTAGACGGGCAGCAGTCCCTGGGGGGTGCCGGATGCCCGTGGCTTGGCTTGGAAAACGCCCGTGTTGTAGTTCGCTTCGATGATGAGAGGTCCGTTCGGGGCAATCGCGACGTCCCAGCCGACATAGGGAACGTCGGTGAGTTCCAAGGCGGCTTTCGACACGAGCTCGATGACCTCGCTGAATCTCGGCACGCGAAAGCCGACGATCGAGGTGCCGGAGAGTGGGTGCACGGAATGCATCGCGTCGTGCCGGTCAAAGGCGGCATAGAGCGCGACACCGTCGGAATCGAGCATCGTGTACATGCCCCCGGCGCTGAAGTTATCGATGTCCCCACCCGAGCCCATTTTGAGGACCCGCGCTAGAACGTGCACGACTCCGTCCCGAACGAACGTGACGATGCGGAGCGTGTTGACGCTCGTCGCGTTCAGCAACGCCATGTCAGGGTGCTGCACGACGAACTCTTCGAGCAGGAACTGGCGGCTCGACGAGAGCCTGTCGCGCAGCTCGCCGGCGGACTCACTCCCGTCGTGAACGATCTTTTCGATTCCCGAGCCACCTTCGCTGTCGGGGACCTTGGCCATGGCCACCGGATGCCGCAAAATGAACGCCGCGAGGTCCTTGTCCGACGCTTCCCGAATATCTATCCAGTCACGCCGAACATAGGTCGCGAATCGGCGATTGAATCGGGACTTGTCACGGAGGTCGTAGCGATCCTGCCCGACGTTGTAGCGGCGCGCGATGTGGTCTGACTTCGGGTGGGTCATGAACGTGCGACGTTCGGCCGCGCTCAACAACGCGAAATCCCAATCCTGATAGTCCTGAAACCCGCACTCGTAGCGGACAGAACACTGGAGCATGTCGATCAGGACGACGAGAGAAGGACGGTGGGCAATGCGGGCGATCGAGCGGGCGGACTTCCAGAGTCGCGGAAGGTTAATTGACCTCGCCCGGTCGAACAGGTAGCTCGCGCGCAGCCGAAGCTTTCCCATCACACGATGGACTATACCGGGACGCTAGGGTTTACCCATGGATTCTGGGAATACCGCTTTTGTTCTGATTTGCGCGGCGCTCGTGCTCATGATGACACCCGCACTTGCCTTCTTCTACGGCGGGCTCGTCCAGGCCAAGAGTGTCGTCAGCATGATGATGCTGAGCTTCGGTTCGTTGGCGCTGATCTCTCTGCTCTGGGTTGTTTACGGTTACGCGATTTCGTTCGCGAATCCGGGGGACCCGGGATATGTGGGCATTCCCGGCTTCATTGGCATCAACCTTGGCGACATTGGTCTCGAGGCACTCCTTGATGCGCCTCCCATGGGTGGTATTCCGCCACTCGCCTTTGCTGCATTCCAGGGCACCTTCGCGATTATCACTGTGGCCCTCATCTCGGGCGCTGTAGCTGACCGAGCACGATTCGGCGCGTGGCTCGTCTTTGCCGGATTCTGGGCCACGCTCGTTTACTTTCCGGTGGCGAGCTGGGTCTTCAATATCGTTCGCGACGACAGCGGCGAGATTGTTGGCGGGGGTTGGCTGGTCGACAAATTCGGCTTGATTGACTTTGCCGGTGGAACCGTGGTTGAGATTGCTTCGGGTTCGGCGGCGCTCGCGTTGGCAATTGTTCTCGGCACGCGGGTGGGCTTTGCCAAGGGTGTTCACAAGCCTCACAACGTTCCGTTGGTCTTGTTGGGCGCGGGCCTGCTCTGGTTTGGTTGGCTGGGATTCAACGCGGGATCCGAGTTGGCGGCGGACGGCGTGGCCGCGTTGGCTCTCATTAATACGATTGCCGCTCCCGCGGCGGGAATTATTGGCTGGCTCATCGTCGAGAGAATCAAGGACGGCAAGGCCACGTCGGTGGGCGCGGCCTCGGGCGCCATCGCTGGCGCGGTCGCCATTACCCCCTCGTGCGCCTCGCTCACTCCGCTGTGGGCCATCGTCGTCGGACTCTTCGCGGGAGTGCTGTGTGCCCTCGCCGTCGAACTCAAGTTTCGCTGGGGCTTTGACGACTCTCTCGACGTCGTCGGCATCCACCTCGTGGGTGGACTCGTGGGTACTCTCGCGATTGGAATCGTGGGCACCGAAGTGGGCCTCATCTTCAGCGGATCATTCACCCAGCTGGGGAGCCAGGCGCTCGCCTCGCTCGTGGTCATGGTGTTCAGCTTCGGCATGACGTGGATCATCGGAACCGTCATCGACAAGAC
>CAIVOR010000043.1 GCA_903907615.1 uncultured Microbacteriaceae bacterium
AAGCGCATGCTCGCCAAGGCGCGCCAGATTCTTGAGTCAGAGCTCGCGCTCGCCGAGAAGACCGACGGTGCTCGCGCCGCCGAAATCCTCGACGAAGTTCTGGCGTCCTAGGTCTTTTCGTCTCGCGACGTGATCTGAGAACGTGTCACCCGCCGAACGCACGGTTGCGGTAATCGTTGTTGCCGCGGGCTCGGGCGTGAGGTTGGGTCACCAACTCCCCAAGGCGTTCGTTCACCTGGCGGGACAGACCTTGCTCGAACGCGCGGTGTCTACTCTGGCCGGCATCTCGGAGCCCGTCCAGGTTGTCGTTGTCGCGCCGGCCGGTCGTGAAGAGTCTGCGCACGCTATTGCCCGCAGCGCTCTGGGGGCATCGGCGAGTCCGGTCACCATCGTCACGGGCGGTGTCACGCGACACGAATCAGTGATCGAGGGATTATCAGCACTTGAATCGGGCATCACCACTGTTCTCGTTCACGATGCCGCACGCTGCCTGACTCCGGTTGAGGTTTTTGACCGTGTCATTGCCGACGTTCGTCGCACCGGCCACGGAGTTGTGCCGGGTGTGCGGGTGTCCGACGCCATCAAAGTCGTGTCGGGTGATCTGCTCGAGGGCGGAACACTGATGTCAACAATCGAACGCGACACCATGCTCGCGGTTCAAACACCTCAGGGATTCCCCCGCAAAGCACTCGAGGCCGCCTATGCCGCGGCAGAGTCGGTTGCTTACACCGACGACGCGGGCGTTTTTTCGGGCGCGGGGATGGTCGTGCACACGTGCCCGGGTGATGAACGCTCTCTCAAGATCACGACACCCGCGGACCTCGCGCGTGCGCAGGCCCTCGTTCTGGGGGTCGATGGCAGCCGAGTCCGCGTGGGCACCGCCACCGACACACACGCCTTTGCCGAGTCCAGAGGCCTGCGCTTGGCTGGACTTGACTGGCCGGATGAGTTTGCTCTCGCCGGTCACAGCGACGGCGATGCGGTCGCACACGCCATTGTCGACGCCCTGTTGATCGCTGCCGGCTTAGGTGACATCGGCGGCATGGTGGGTGTCGACGACCCGAAGTATGCCGGTGCCAGTGGCGAGGTCTTCGTTCGCGAGGCGGTGCGGCGTCTGGCGGAGTCCGGCTTCACGCCGGTGAACGTGACCGCTCAAATCGTGGGAAATCGCCCGCGCCTCGCGGGTCGCCGTGCCGAAGCCGAGCGCGTCTTGTCTTCGTGGGTGGGCGCTCCTGTGACGCTGAGTGCCACGACCACGGATGGTCTCGGCCTGACGGGCGAAGGCCGCGGCATTTCTGTCGTTGCCACCGCCTTGGTTGAGCTTTTCGCGCCGACCTCGAACTAGAGCACGTGCACGGCGGTGGCTCGCCAACGGCGGTCGAGCCCCTCAAGCCGAAATGCTACTGACCGTGTTCGCGCCCGACCGTGAATGAGCACGACGGCTTCGACCACCCCGTCTCCCGGTTCGGTGATGATGGTGCGCCCCAGGGTGAATGTGGGGCGGATGGGCGGGGTACCGGTGGCGGAGCGCGCCCGGACGGCAATCTGAACTCGTTTGGCGAGATGGCGGTAGACGTCGTCGGAGACCCAGCGCGCAATTTGGTCGAGGTCTCGAGCGCCGGCAATGATCTCGAGAACCGAGCGTGCCAGATTTTCGACGAGTGTCGTGGGGTCGGGAAGGTCACTGCGCCCCGTGGGCTGGTGGCCGAAATAGTCGTCGTCGTTGTAGCTGGCGAGACGCGTGTTGATACGGCGGGTTGTGGCGCGCTGGTCAAGACCGTCGTTGGTCTCGGGCGCGTGTGCGGGAATGGCGCTCATTCTTTCTGTTCTCCCCTGTCGAAAGCGGCACAAAAGTTAGTTAACTGCGAGCAATACTCAATCAGAACTCGTGAGGGGAGAAAGTCCTTCACAGCGAAAATGTGGATAACTCACGGAGATTCACAGGTTCACGTTTCAGGCTCTGTGGCCATGCGCTGGGACAACCTCTTCGATGACCTCCTGGGACAACTCGATCGTGAAATCGCAGCAGAACGCGCCGACGAGCAAAGAGATTCGGTGCGATCTGAGATTGCGGAAATCGCCTATCGCCAGATTCTTGTGAAGCTCGCACAGCGCGGTGACGAGTCAGTGATGCTTCGCACGCGTGCCACCACTCTCATTGGTCGGGTCGATACGGTTGGCGCCGATTGGTTATCGTTCTCGACCAGCGGCTACGGGCCTCGCGCCGCAACGAGCGCGCACGTTGTGCCTCTCATCTCTCTCACCGCTCTGGAATTGTCCAACCGCGAGAGCGTTGTGCGTGCGACATGCTCCGTCGTCCCTCACGACGGCGACGAACTGGCATCGCGGGTGTTGTCCGACGCGTCGGACGCAGCACGCGCTCGGCAAAAACAGCCACGCCTGATTGATCGAATAACTCTTGCGACGGTGCTGCGTGATCTCGCGCGTCGTCGGCGCTGGGTAAACGTCACAACAGTCGACGGCTCGGTGGGGGGCACGCTTGACGCTGTGGGTCACGATTGGTGCGAAGTGGCCCAGCATTCGCGTGACGTGGCGCGGCGTCAGTCAGCAATTACGGGGAGCACGCTCATTCCGTTGTCGGCTGTGTGTGACGTTCGCGTGGACTAAAGGCGACGCCCGTCGGCAATGTCGACTATTCCGGCCCACTGAGATTCGCGCCACTGCGCGGCCATCGCTTCGGCGTTGTATCGCTGGGCGATGAATATCTCGAGTGCCCTCGTGCTGATGCGCCAGGGGCCCTTCCTGCCTACGCGGAGGGCGGGTAGCTCGCCGGACCGAACGAGCGCATAGACGTGAGAGACGGACACCGCCAGAATCTCGGCAGCAGCGGCCACCGATACGAAGTGAGCGTCGAAAGCTGAGGGCATGGCTGAACACTAGGCGCGCATCCGTCGTGGATGACATCTCTGTCGAAGGTTGTGGACAACTGACGTGCGCTGCGCAGTCTCCCGGGGAAGATGCCGTAACGGTCAACTCCGGCAGAACGAAGAAAAGGGAATAAGAGTGAAAACATCGCGCAGTTCGCTGATCAAGCTGGCCCTGGGGATCGGCATGATTCTCGCTTCGGTTATCGGGGTGACCGCCTTGGTCGCGTCGATCAGCAAGACACACGCCATGGTTCTGGCTGCCACAGACATGCCCGTGGGACACACAATCACCGCGCAGGACATCGTGCAGGCCGATGGCTACGTTGTGGGGTCGGGCATTACGTTTGCCAGCACGACTGACGAGTTGGTGGGCAAAGTCACCACTCGTCCCCTTGCCGTGGGAGAACCGCTTTCGAGCGCCGTGGTCACGGACTCGTTCGACCTCGACCTCACAACACTCGTTGTCAGCGTGGGCGACGGCGTGCCCGCGTCCTTGGCGGCCGGCGACACGATTGAGGTGTGGTCGGCGGGAACGCGTGGCGTAGTGGTGAGCGGACTGGATTCGGCAGCCCCTCAACCGGGGGAGCCGCGTCCGTTGGCCGCCGGAGAATTTGTGGCGCGCATCGGAGACGCTCAGTCGGCAGCCCTGGGGGGAGCGGTCCAGGTCGAGATTGTCGTTGCCAAGGCAGACGTCAGCGCGATCCTCTCGGCCCAAACACACGATGAAACAATCGTTGTGCTTCCCCACCGCAGTCACGCATCATGAGAATCCTGACAAACTCGGCCACGGTGGCGTGCGATCCGTACCTTGCGTCGCTGGTTGCGCACGCGGACGACCAGAACGAGCGAGTGGTTGTCTGCGACGACGTCTCGGTCGAGTCCTTGAGTGATTCCAACGGCCAGCCCGCGGCAGATGCCATCCTGCTTCGTGGGATCACAATCACCCCACACTTACTGTCTGGGTGCGATCTCGCGGGGGTTCGCATCGTCGGAGTGGCGCACACCGACGAGGACGTTCAGCAACTGGAACGCCTGCGGCTCGTCGAACGCGTGGCGACGCCGGTGAACAGAGTTGCGTTACAGGGTGCCCTGGGGCGGGAAAATTCGAGCACGGCGTGGCACCCACCCCGCCAATCCGTTGCGCAATCGGTGGCCGTCACAACCCCGATGACCGACGCACCCCTGGCAGGGGGGAGCCCGGCTGACGAGGAGCCGGTCCGCACAATCGGCGCGGGGGCCGACGTTTCCGGCCGCGTTGTCGCGGTCTGGGGTCCCATCGGTTCGCCGGGCGTCTCAAGCATGACTCTCGCACTGGCCGGATGCGCTGCGCAGGCGGGACGGTCAACGCTCGTCGTTGACGCCAACGTTTACGGCGGCGCCCAGTCGG
>CAIVOR010000044.1 GCA_903907615.1 uncultured Microbacteriaceae bacterium
GCGACATCCAGCGCCTCGCGCACGGCCCGACGAACGTCGGCCATGGCAGGGGTGAGGCGCGGGCGAGTAGTCATCTTCCAGTAACCTTAATGCCGGCAGTGACCGTACCTAAATAAGGAGCACCCGTGGGCGACTACGACGTCATCATTGAGATTCCGCGCGGAAGCCGGAACAAGTACGAAGTAGACCACGAGACGGGTCGCGTGTACCTCGACCGCGTGCTGTTCACGTCGTTCGCGTACCCCACCGACTACGGTTTCTTCGAGAACACCCTGGGGCTCGACGGAGACCCCGTGGATGCACTCGTGCTGCTCGAGTACCCCGTCTTCCCCGGCGTGGGCGTGAAGGTGCGTCCCGTGGGAGTGCTCAACATGAGCGACGAGGCCGGCTCAGACGCCAAGGTGATCTGCGTGCCCTACAAGGACCCGCGCTGGACGCACATCCAAGACCTCGCGGATGTTCCCGAGCAGACCCGCAAAGAGATCGAGCACTTCTTCACGCGCTACAAGGACCTTGAGCCCGGCAAGTTCGTGAACATCGAGGGCTGGGGTAGCGCGGCCGAGGCTGAGGCCATTGTGCAGGCCGGCTTTGAGAAGCTCAAGGCCGAGGGTCACTAGGCGCGGTTTCGATACGGCCTGCAGCCGACTCAACCGGCGGCGCTAGCTAGATACCGACGCCGCGATCGCGCAGGAACGACAGCGGTTCAGTCGACGATCCCCACTGGCGAATCTCGAAGTGCAAGTGGCAACCCGTTGAGTTTCCGGTGCTGCCCACCCGCGCAATGACCTGTCCGGGCGACACGAACTGCCCGTAGCCGACCAACGTGCCGCCACTCACAATGTGCGCGTAGGCGGACGTCACTCCCCCGCCGTGATCAATCTGAATGTAGTTTCCGTAACCGCCGTACCAACCGGCATAGGTGACTGTTCCACCTGACACGGCGTAGATGTTCCATCCGCAACCGGCGCCGATGTCAACACCGTGGTGGAACGAACCAGACCAACCGTTGGGAGTCCAGACGGGAGTGCGCGGACCGTACGAGTCAACGACACGCCCCTCGGAGGGCCTCGTCCATCCGGAATCACTGACCGAAATTCCTCGCCCCGCAGCTTCTTCTTGGGCGCGCTTGAGGGCCTCGGCAACTCCCTGCTGGTACCCGGCAACCGTTTGTGCCGTTTCGTCTTGGAGAGCGGCTAGCTGGGCACGCATGGTGTTGAGGTCGCTTTGGTTGGCCGCAAGTTTGTCGGCAACCACCTGCTGGGCGGCAACCGCAACCTGCATGGCCGCATCCGCCTCAACCTTCAGCTTCTCTCGCTCGGTCTTGGCTACTTCGGCCTGGTCAGCCAACGACTGGGCTTCGTTTTGCGAGGCTTTTGCCGCGTCGTACACCTGAGTGGATCGCTCCACCATCTTGCTCATGTTGCCCAGCTTGGAGAGCAACTCGTCGGCGTTCGTTCCACCGTCCATCAGGAGCCCGATGCTCATGTCGTTTCCGCCCGAGCGGTAAAGCTGTGCGGCCAACCGCCCCGCCTCGGTGGTTGCTTGGTCGGCCTTCGTTTGGGCTTCCGCAGACGCCGTCATCAGCTCTTTGTAGCGAACGTCGGCCTCATCGAACTTGGCTAGGGCCGCACTGAAAACCTCGCCGGCCGCTTGGGCTTTTTGCGTGGCCGCGTCAAGCTCCGCCTGAATCTGAGTGATGTATCCCTGCAGTTCCGCCATCTGGGACTTCTTGGCGGCCTCGTTGTTCTTTGCGTTCTGCACGTCGTCCCACGAGGGATAGGCGTTTGCCGCGCTTACGTTGATGCCGACGGTCGCCACGCACGCCGCCACCACGAGGGCAACGGACATCAGGCGCAGGGCAGAACGCATGCGGTCACGCTAACAGGCGCAGTTGAGAGAACAGGCAAAGCCCGTCGGACTGGCGGAAAACTCTCAGGTGGGAGTTGAGAGTAGTGCTAGCTCACAAACAGGGGAACAAGAGCTCCCGAGAACACCTGCCACGCCAAAACGCTCTTGGCGATGAGGCTCAGGGTGATGTACATGCGCTCACCGCGGAGGTAATCGCGCCACCCGCCGACCTGACGGTACTGCAGCACCTGGTTGATCGCGAAGGTGTTGAAGAACACGAACAGCGAGACGATGATGCCGATCACGAAGCCGGGAACCTCGGCCGCGCTGGTCGAACCGGGCTGCAGCGTGTAAATCAGGATGATGATCCACGGCACAATTCCCGTCATCGAACCAAAGATGAAGGGCAAGAACTTCTTGTTGCCGGGCTTCTCGTACTTCTCCTGAAGCGCACCAAACAGAATCATGGAGGCGTTGACGGCGAAGATGGAGAACAGCGCGGCCATGTTGTTGATGCCGTTGAGCTCGGCAATAAGCCAGATCATGACGGATGAGCTCAGTGCGTACTCGGTCCAGCGGAAGTAGTTGTGGTTCTGCTTCAGTCCGTTGCTGTAGCGCGTGAAGACGCCGGGCGACGAGATGAGGAAGTGGAAGAAGGCCGAGAGAAGGAGGAAGGCGACGACACCCAGGCCAAGGTTGACTTCGAACAGGGTCACCCGCTCGGTGGGCAGGTCCACGCCGGGAGGGCCCGTCATGTAATCCACCGTGACGGGGAACATCACCTGTGTGCTGAGTCGCGTCAGGATGAAGAGAAACGCCAGGCCCTGTGCGAGGTGCACGGCACCCGCCACAATGTTGTAAACCCTTAAGCGCTTGATCTGCTCGTCGGCGGTGCGAATCTTGCGAGCCATGAGAATTCTCCCCTGTAACGGCGCGACCACGTTCAACGCCTGACTTGAGTTTGTCGGTTATTGCACCGGCTGTCCACCCACCCCGCCGATTCGCGCCCGTGGGCGCGTCTCCCCTATGCTTGTGACTCGGTAATCGTTAGCGACGAAACATCCGGCCCCATCGTTTAGCGGCCTAGGACACCGCCCTTTCACGGCGGCAGCACGGGTTCGAATCCCGTTGGGGTCACGTCCGGATGTAGACTCGATTCGGTTGCCGAAAGGTAATACGCGAGGCCCTGTAGCGCAGTTGGTTAGCGCGCCGCCCTGTCACGGCGGAGGTCGCGGGTTCAAGTCCCGTCAGGATCGCTAGGTTGTTGAAAAACTACCTTTGGCTCTGTAGCTCAGTTGGTAGAGCGAACGACTGAAAATCGTTAGGTCACCGGATCGATGCCGGTCGGAGCCACAAAAAAGTCCCGATCGCAAGATCGGGACTGATTTTGTTTAAGACTTACTTGCCGCAGTTGCAGCCGCC
>CAIVOR010000045.1 GCA_903907615.1 uncultured Microbacteriaceae bacterium
CGTGATGCTGCTCATCAGCAAAGTGCAGCGCGATCAGTAATCTCGTCAGCGCAGTTCGCGAATCAACGCATCGCGCCGTTCCGCGCTGATCTCCCCCGACTCATACCGCTCGACGACCTCGCGAATCTGCTCATAGCCTGATCGCCGACGGATGCGGTGATGGGACTCGCCCTGAGCTGGGCCACCTTGTCGCGGAACGACGCGCTGCGCGGTCGAACCTGAGCCGCTCGCGAGAATCGCAACCAAGACCACACCGAGAAGGAGTCCTGCTGGTGGCACTTTGAGCGCCTGCGCGGTGAATAAGATCACGACCGCGCCAACCGGGATTGCAACGAGGATGCACCCAACCTTCTCGATGAAGCGATCCCGCGGCTTTGGTTGACCGAGGTTGCTCACAGCTCACCCGCCTTGATGCGTCGGTGCACCGCTGCCCAGAAATCCGCATTGCCCGTTGGGATCGGTTCGACGTCGGCGGCATACGACATCCGGTCCAGCTCGACGCCGTTTGCGTTCAAGACGCGCACGATCTGGGTCGATGGATCCCAGACCGCCATGCCGCGCATCGGCGCGACGACGACGATGTACTGCAAGGCTCCGCCTTCAGCGAGGGCGTCATACAGGCTCATGTGCTGGTTCCTCCAGATTGTGCACGGACGATTCGGCGCGCCTCGGTCAGACGGGCGCGATAGCGCCGCCGTTGTTCCCGATGCAAACGGGCCCGCAGCTCGTCGGCACACGGTGATGCGTCAAAGCGCCCCGCCGGTGCCGGTGGCGGACAGAGGGCCAACCGCGCGTCGCGATCGCGATTCGTCAGCGGTCGAAAGCCGGTGGTGCAGATGACGCAATACGCCCACCCGACTTCAGCGACACGACGTTTGTCGGCCGCCCAATCGCGGCACGGACGTCCGCAATACCTTCTAATCGCTTCCAGATCGCTCTGGACCCCCGTCGTGTCGATACTCCTGAGGCACACCCCGCAACTCGCGGGGAACGGCCCTCTGAGGCCGTACAGATGCCCTGCGCGGGCATGCCACTGGTCGTCGCGCATGACGCCAGCGCGCGGCTCGGCGCAGAGTGCGCGCACCGCCGCCAGTGGTTCGAGAAGGACGCCGCGAGGATCGGTAGCAAAGGACATGTCGGTACCGTCGGCACATGACACGGCGGTTGTCAACCTTCGGGGGGAGTGGTCACCACTCTCGGGTGCGCCGGTAACCGATGCAGCCAACGTGAACGGCCACCGATGCGCGTGCACCGGTGGCCGACTCTCACGTACGGACTGTTGAGATTAGAACGAGTCGCACACGTCATCGTGACGCCGCCAGCTCCCGTCTGCGCGGTAGAACTTGCTGTCGTCCCAGGCGACGTACACCGCTGGGATCTCGACGTTGTGAATCCCACAGCGCACCGGCGCGGTGCCAGTGCGCGTGATCAGTCCCGGAACGGCACGCACTGCCGTCGGGAGCGCCACGGGTGCGGCGGTACTCAAGCGCATCGCTCGCGGCGCTACGGCGCGGACTATGAGCCCGTCATTGAGGCCACCCTTGTACAGCTCGATGAGGCCTCCGAGTGCGAGCTCGTAATCGGCACCGGTCGCCAGCTTGAAGGCGATGTGCCAGTCATCGGTGTGCGCCGCGCGACAGACCCCGCAGTCAGGTCCGTCGCAGTCTGGGATTGGATGTCCGTAGAGCAGTCGTGCTGTCGCTTGCAACGCGGGGTCCACGCTGCCTGGGTGCGCATCGACGAAGTCGCCAGACGCATCCGGCGTTCGATTACCGACGAGGAGCGCGATGATGGCGAGCGGTGAAATCTCGGAACGGTTCTTGTAGATCACCGTCGTCCCCCAGTTGCCCGCGAGCTGGCGGATGTCAGCATCACTGGTCGACTCGATCAGGGTCATGACGGTCTTCTTGAAGTACGCACCGAGATGCTTGATCGTGCGCTTGCCGCCGAACGTTGCCGCGCCTGCCTATAACAGGCACCACGCAACACGCAACCGGTCTTTCTCCGGTCCATCACAGGGGATGCGGATGACAGTGCTCGCGCCAGAGGCGGTGATGAGGACGGGTTGATCCCGATAGGTCGTATCCATGACTCTGATCTCCAGACGGCCTATCCGAGTGGATCAGAGAAGCGAGAAGCTCTTTGGTCTCGTTTCCTGACTCCTTGTTGGATCCGATCGGGGATAAGCCATAACCGACCGCGCTGAAGCATCTGGCGGTTTAGCGGCGTGTCAAGGGGCCCTCACACCGGCAGACGCACATCACAACGTTGTGATGTCTGAGGGGACCTCAGGGCGTATCATCACTCCGCAGCACATGCGCAGTCCACGGGAAGGAGGTGTAGAGCGATGGCTAACGAGAGTCTCGGCGCAGCTAAGAAGGCGAAGTTCGACGAGTTCTACACCCAGTACCACGACATCGAGAAGGAGATGAACGCCTACCTTGACCTCGACAAGGATGTCTTCCGTGACAAGACAATCCTACTTCCGTGTGATGACCCGGAGTGGAGCAACTTCACGAAGTACTTCGCCCAGAAC
>CAIVOR010000046.1 GCA_903907615.1 uncultured Microbacteriaceae bacterium
CCAGTTACAGCAGCTAGAACTGGCTGGCTACATCAAGCGCAATCCGGGTCGCGCCCGTGGCCTCGAGGTTCTCATCGATCTTCCCGACGCGAACGGCGAAACCCCCGAGTCGGCTATTCCGCTCGGCGACGCCGCCATGGTTCCCCTAGTGGGTCGCATCGCGGCCGGTATCCCCATCACCGCGGATCAGAACGTGGACGAGGTTGTGCCTCTCCCCCGCACCCTGGTGGGCAAGGGCGACCTGTTCATGCTCAAGGTGGTGGGCGAGTCCATGATCGATGCGGCCATCTGCGATGGTGACTTCGTGGTGGTGCGCGCTCAGAAGACCGCGGAGAACGGCGAGATTGTGGCCGCCCTCCTCGACGGCGAAGCCACCGTGAAGACGTTTCGCCAACGCGACGGCCACACCTGGCTGTTGCCCCAGAACACAGCGTTCGAGCCAATCCTCGGGGACCATGCCGAAGTTATGGGCAAGGTCGTGGCGGTGCTGCGCTCGCTCTAGTCGCGCTTCTCGGTCACGCGCGCCGCTTTGGGGACCTTGACCTTCATGGGCACGGTTGACGAGCGGCCAAAGTCGTTCAGCACCGGCAGGAAGACCACCGCCAGGGCCAGAACGAACGTCGATACGACGAGCACAAAGTAGACGGGTTGAGGGCCAAACGCCTCGACGAGCGCGCCCACGAAGGGCAGTGCAATGGCCGGTGCGGCGGCAAAGATGGCGAGTTGTACGCCAAACACGCGCCCCTGAATCGCGGCCGGGAATCGGCGCTGAATCAGCAGGTTGAGCGCAGGGTTCATGGGACCCCACGTGAGCCCCATGGCAAATCCGATGATGGCAAACAACCACACCGGTGGGAACAGGGCCATCGTCACCAAGACCATGCAGCACGACAACACCGACGCCCGGATGATGACCGGCAGGGACCACCGCCGTGCCAGGAACTCGAAGAACAACGAGCCGACAACGACACCCAGCAACATTGCCGAGACGATGATTCCGAGTCCCAGCGGATCGCCCTTGGCCTCGAAGTACACCGGCAAGACAATCTCTTCGCTCGGCAGATACACCATGTCGAGAACCACCCAGAAGGCGATGAGCACCACCATGGCTCGGTCTCGAGCGAGAGCCCTGATGCCGTCGATAGTGTCACGAAAGAACGACTGCAGGGGCACGTCCACGTCGGATTCCCCGGCAACCACATGTGAAACCCGCACAAAACTCACGGCCAAGAACGACAGAGCAAATCCGATGCCGACGACCCAGTAGGCGTTCTGCGGCCCAATGGCCGCCAAGGCGAGCGCGCCCGCCGCCGGACCGCCAATCAGGCCCAGCCCGCGAATCGACTCGTGGATGCCGTTGGCGCGCTCGAGGGTTATGTTGCTCGCCTCGGCCGCATTTGCCACCAATGACTTGCGCGCGGTAAAACCCGGAGGTTCGAAGATCGCGCCCAACACAGTCACCATGACGGCGATACCCACGGAGGGGCCGAAGGCCGTGGTCAGAATGGGGAACGAAATGGCCGTCGCTGCCGCGAGAATATCCGACGTAATCGCTACGCGGCGGCGACCAATCCGGTCGACGAACGTTCCGGCCAGGGGGAAGATGACGAAGGCGATGACGCCCTTGCTGGCGGTCACCAGCCCGGCGATCAGCGGGGAACCCGTGAGGTCAAGAATCAACCATGGCACGATGATGTAGGTCATTCCGCCGGCGATGGCCTCGAAAATCGACGACACCTCGAGTAGCACAAAGGGTGCTATCCGCCGAGGTTTCATGATTCGACTCTACGCGGGCTGATTTACCTGAGCCAGTACGTC
>CAIVOR010000047.1 GCA_903907615.1 uncultured Microbacteriaceae bacterium
GTCTTGTACGTCGGCTGGTGCCACATGTCACCCTCTTTTGAGCCCAGGAGCGTGCAGGTGCCAACCTTGAGGTAGCGCACGATTCGGTCGCTGACTGAACAGATTGATGGCGTGAGGGATGTAGCAACGAACGGTTCGGCAGAGCTGCCGCCACCATTTCCATAGCCACTGGAGCTATTGACCACGTGGAAGCTCGGGCCTGCGTCGAAGATGAGTGGCGCCTGCGTCAGCTTGAGCACCTCAAATGTTCGGGTGATCGAATCAGCCGCACGGTAGGTGCTCGTTCCCTCTTGCTCGGCGCGAATCGTGCAGGTGCCTGGTTTGAGGATATGGAGCTCAAAGCCGGTGCCGTTAAAGCGCGGATCACACACGCTGCTCGAGAGGCCCGAGTAGTTGAGTGGCAGGCCGGCGCTGCTGTAGCTCGGCAAGGCCTGCAGAACGGTCGGGTCAAAGGTGCGATCGGTCAGGACCTCAAGCCCAATCGTTTGGTTGCCTTTCACAATGGCGAAGCTGCGCTCAATGGGGGTTGCACGCTCGTAGACGGCGTTTCCCACCTGGGTGGCGAGCACGGTGCAGGTGCCCACGTTCAGTAGGCGGATGACCCACGCGCCGGAGGGACTTGCGGGGGCGAGTGCCTCGCAAATGGTCGGCGTGCTGATCTCATAGCTCACGGGTAGACCAGAGCTGGCGGTAGCGGTGAGGTCTGGCGGGTCGGTGCCGAACGGAACATCAGCATCTGTGAGCGCTGGGCCCACACCGAAGTTGATTGATTGCGGTGTGCCGGTGATCGTCACGTGGAACGTTGCACTTGCCGCTACGTTGTCGGCGGTAGCTGGGGTTGCGGCGTTCAGGGTGCAGGTTCCCGTTTGGATTGCGCTGAGCGTTGCGCCACTGAGTGTGCAGTTAGTTGCGCTTGCGCTCGCTACGGCGAGCGTGACAACTCCCGCTAGGTCACTTGCGGCAGAGACGGTTGCGCTCTCACCAGCCGCAAGGCGATCTGGCGCAGTGATGGTGAGCGTTGGCTGGCCCATGTTGAGCGCACCGACTGCATCAAGAAGCCCAACACCACAACGTCGTTGACTGCCTGTTGGTGTCTCACTCGTGGTGACACAGGGACGTACTGAGTCTGCTGGGAATGGCCGTGCCCCCGCGTACAGAGCCGCCTCAATTTCGGTCGGGCCCCACGTTGGATGAAGGCTTGCAACAAGGGCTGCAACGCCAGCAACGTGCGGCGCCGCCATGCTTGTGCCCTGATAGTTCGTGTAGCTGTACCCGGTGAGCGTTGTGGTGCCTGTAGCAATCGTGGAGAGGATTCCCGAGTCACGAGGCGAGTCACCACCCGGTGCTGCAATGTCGATGCTGCTTCCGAAGTTAGAGTAGCCGGCAAGGCCACCCGCTCGGCCCGTCGCCGCGACGGTCACCGTGTCGTTGCAGTTTGCTGGCGTGAAGTTCGCCGCATCCGCGGTGCTGTTCCCCGCCGCTGTCACCACGACCGTTCCAGCGGCACGCGCTTGCGTGATCGCGTCTTGCAGAGTGCCCCAGCATGCCCCGCCGCCACCGAGCGACATATTGATGACATCAGCCGGGTGCGCGTTAACGGTAAGGCCGTAGTTGCTCCACTGTTGTCCATCCCATGTTGTGGTGAGCCCGGCTGCCCAACGAATTCCATCAATGACGTCATTGAAGGAGCCACCACAGCGGCCAAGCACGCGCACATGCAAAATGGAGACATTTGGCGCAACGCCGCTGATGCCAATGTTGTTCTGCGCCGCACCAATCGTGCCAGCAACGTGTGTGCCGTGCCAACTGGAAGGATAGGAACACCAGTCGCCCTCGTCTGTTGGATTCATATCGCGACCGTCGCCATCTCGGGAGGTGACGGGGTTATCGATCATGTCAACGCCCCACCCTGCGGGCATGTTTGCAATCAGGTCGGGATGATCGGTGCGCCCGGTATCAATAACCGCAACAACAACTCCTGCGCCAGTTGTTGTACTCCACGTTGCCGCAACGTTTGCTGCACCCTCTTTTCCTGAGGTTGGTGCGTGCATGTCCCACTGCGATGCGTAGTACGGATCAATCGGATCAATCAGCGGAAAGGCGCGAATGTCAGGAATGACGCCGGTAACGCCTGGCGCTTGCTCCCACGCGGCGAGTGCAGTCTCGGCATCTTGTCCAGGCTTTAGGTTGATCTGCCGCGTTTTTCCGTCGTCGCTGACCGCGGTGCCGACGGTGGTGTTGTAGGCGAAGCGAACGGTGAGTGATTCGAATGGTTCAGGCGCGATTGATGTTGGTGTTGCTGCGGCGCGCGCGGCAGCTGGTTCAGGTGCGGCGATTGCGCCGAAGATAAAAAGAGCCGCCATCACGGCGGCGGGCAGGCGGCGCGTCATGGTGACTATTCGCCGATCGTTGCCCAGATGAAACCCATCATCAGGAAGAATCCCGAGAAGAGGGCGACGAGGCCGACGGAACCATATGGGGA
>CAIVOR010000048.1 GCA_903907615.1 uncultured Microbacteriaceae bacterium
GATCGTGCGTGGCATCACTCAACCGATCACTGAGCATGATCAGGCCGGCGCACGTGCCAAAGATCGGCATACCGGCGGCGATTCGCGCGCGCAGGGGCTCGCGCATGCCAAAGATGCGCGTGAGCTTGTCAATCACCGTTGATTCGCCACCGGGGATGATGAGCCCATCGACCTCCGCCAGCTCGGTTGGCGTGCGAACAGCGACGTGCGCCACGCCCAGTGCGTCGAGCACGAGTTCGTGTTCACGCACATCGCCCTGAAGGGCGAGTACGCCGATGAGTGGCGAACTACCAGCCACGTTCGGAGAGGCGGTGCGGTGCCGGCAGGTCGGACACGTTGATGCCCACCATTGCTTCGCCCAAGCCGCGCGATGCGTCGGCTACGGCGCTGGCATCGTTGTAGAACGTGGTTGCTTTCACGATGGCGGCAGCACGTTCCGCGGGGTTACCCGACTTGAAGATTCCCGAACCGACAAAAACGCCATCAGCACCGAGCTGCATCATCATGGCGGCGTCGGCAGGCGTCGCGACTCCCCCGGCCGTGAACAACACGACGGGAAGCGCGCCGGTGCGCGCTACTTCCTGAACGAGAGCAAACGGGGCCTGCAGCTCTTTGGCGGCCACGTAGAGCTCGTCCTCGGACATCGACGACAGGGCGCGAATCTCGCCCTTGATCTTGCGGATGTGCTTGGTGGCCTCGGACACGTCGCCGGTGCCCGCCTCACCCTTGGAGCGAATCATGGCCGCCCCCTCGTTGATGCGGCGCAGGGCTTCACCGAGGTTGGTCGCACCACACACGAAAGGAACCGTGAACTTCCACTTGTCGATGTGGTTGACGTAGTCGGCGGGGCTGAGCACCTCGGACTCGTCGATGTAGTCCACCTTGAGCGTTTCCAGAATCTGGGCTTCGACGAAGTGGCCAATGCGCGCTTTCGCCATCACCGGAATGGACACGGTGTCGATGATTCCCTGGATGAGGTCGGGGTCGCTCATGCGAGCAACTCCACCCTGTGCGCGAATGTCGGCCGGAACCCGCTCGAGCGCCATCACGGCGACGGCTCCCGCGTCCTCGGCAATCTTGGCCTGTTCGGCCGTCACCACATCCATGATCACGCCGCCCTTAAGCATTTCGGCGAGGCCACGCTTGACGCGGTCGGTACCCAGTTGAGGAGTTGAGTCAGCCATGATTTTCTCTATTCCGTTTCGGTGATCCACGCATCCGCGAGTAGCTGACGAACATCCGACAGCAATCGGGGCATTGCTTTTGTCTTGGCGATGATGGGAAAGAAGTTCGAGTCTGTTGACCAGCGAGGAACAATGTGCTGATGCAGGTGACCGGCCACACCGGCTCCGGCAACACGACCCTGATTCATTCCTATGTTAAAGCCTTCGTTGGCGAAGACGTGACGCGTCACACGCATCACCGCTTGAGTCAGGCTACCGATTTCGGCAATTTCCTCGCTGGTTGCTTGGTCATACAACGCAACATGACGGTAGGGACAGACCAGTACATGCCCGGAGGTATAGGGGTACAGATTCATGACGACGTAGGCCAGCGTCCCCCGAAACACGATGAGCCCGTCTTCATCCGACATTTCCGGCACACGGCAGAACGGGCACTGCTCGCCCTCGTTGGCGTCGGCACCCGCGTTGATGTACGCCATGCGGTGTGGGGTCCACAGCCGCTGAAACTCGTCGCGCACGCCCGCCAGATGCTCAGCGTCAAAAGTTTCGTGATCGTCGATCACAGGTCGTCGGTACCGTTCACCTGGCGGTGCGCATCGATGCTCGCGCGAATCAGCTGGATGGCCTCGGCGACGGGGATTCCGTTGCGCTGGCTACCGTCGCGGAATCGGAAGCTGACGGCACCCTTGGCGCGGTCCTCTTCACCCACGATGACCTGGACAGGAATCTTGTCGGCCGTTGCGTTACGAATCTTCTTCTGCATGCGGTCATCCGACGCATCCATGCTCGCCCGAATGCCGACAGCACGCATTTGGGCCATCACATCGTCGAGATAGGCTGCGTACTCCTCGGCGACCGGTATACCGATTGCTTGCACGGGTGAGAGCCACAGCGGAAAGGCGCCCGCGTAGTGCTCGGTCAGCACACCAAAGAAACGCTCGATGGAGCCAAACAGCGCGCGGTGAATCATGACCGGGCGGTGCTTGGCACCGTCTGATCCGGTGTAGTCAAGGTCAAAGCGTTCGGGCAGATTGAAGTCGAGCTGAATGGTCGACATCTGCCAGGTACGACCGATCGCGTCGCGCGCCTGAACGGAAATCTTGGGGCCATAGAACGCGGCCCCGCCGGGGTCAGGAACCAACGTCAGACCCGACTCTTCGGCAACGGCCTGCAGGGTTGATGTCGCTTCATCCCAAATAGCGTCCTCGCCGACGTACTTTTCGGGGTCCTTGGTGGAGAGTTCCAAATAGAAATCGTCGAGACCGTAGTCGCGAAGCAGGTCGAGAACGAACGAGAGCACGCTCGTGAGTTCCTCGCGAAGCTTCTCGCGCGTTGTGAAAATGTGGGCGTCGTCCTGCGTCATGCCGCGGACACGGGTGAGGCCGTGCACCACGCCGGACTTCTCGTAGCGGTAAACCGAGCCGAACTCGAACATGCGTAGCGGCAGGTCACGGTAGCTTCGTCCGCGCGAGCGGTAGATAAGAATGTGAAACGGACAGTTCATGGGCTTGAGGTAGTACTCAACACCCGCTCGCGTTATCTCGCCCTTGTCGTTGCGCACTTCGTCGATCTGCATTGGCGGGAACATGCCGTCGGCGTACCACGCGAGGTGGCCGCTCTGCTCGAACAGATTCGACTTGGTGATGTGTGGCGTGTAGACGAATTCGTAGCCCGATTCCTCGTGGCGGCGACGGGAGTAGTCCTCCATGGTGCGACGAATGATGCCGCCCTTGGGATGAAACACGGGCAGACCCGAGCCCACTTCTTCGGGGAAGCTGAAGAGGTCGAGCTCAACACCCAGGCGTCGGTGGTCTCGCTTGGCAGCTTCCTCGAGGCGGGCCTGATACTCGCGGAGCTCATCCTTCGTGGGCCACGCCGTGCCGTAGATGCGCTGGAGCTGCGGGTTCTTCTCGCTCCCGCGCCAGTAGGCCGCGGCAACGCGCGTCAGCGAGAATCCGTTGCCAATCATGCGGGTGTTGGGCAGGTGAGGTCCGCGACAGAGGTCTTTCCAGACCGTCTCCCCCGTTGCC
>CAIVOR010000049.1 GCA_903907615.1 uncultured Microbacteriaceae bacterium
GACACCGTGATGGGCACGCCGCGATCGGCTTCGGCGAGGTCAATCGAGTCGAAGGGTACGAGTCCCTGCGACCAGCGGCTGCCGGCGAAGTTGCTGTACGAGCCGCGCTCCTGGGCCAGCTCCACGCTTGCCTCAATGGCGGCGTAAGAGATGTGCTCAGTGATTTCGTCGATGAGGTCGTAGGCGGCCTCCGACTCGTAGCTCAGACCCAAGCGCTCCACGATGTCGGTGAAACCCATGAGGCCCAGACCGATGGCGCGGTTCTCGCTGTTGGAGAAGTCGGCTTCCTGCACCGACGAGCGCGTGATGTCGATGAGGTTGTCGAGCTGACGCACGGCCAGCTTGGCGCTCTCTTCGAGCTTCGCCCAGTCAACCTTGCCGTTCACGATGTGGCGTGACAGGTTGATCGAGGCGAGGTTACACACCGACACGTTGTCTTCGTCCTGGGGGAGCGTGATCTCGGTGCACAGGTTGGACGAGTGAATCGTGCCCGTGTTGTTGTTGAGGGCACGCAGGTTAATGGTGTCTTTCCACGTCAGCCACGGGTGGCTCGTGGACTGCAGTGAAATCAAGATGGACTTGAACTGCTCGCGCGCACCAATCTTCTTGAACATGTTGATGCGTCCGGCGTTCGCCTCGGCCACGTAGTGGTTGTAACGGTCGGAGAATTCCTTGCCGTAGAGCTCGTTGAGATCGGTGACCTCAAGCGGGTCGAAGAGGTACCAGTCGTCGTCGTTCTGAACGCGCTTCATGAACTCGTCGCTAATCCACACGGCGGTGTTGGCCGTGCGCGTGCGACGGTAGGGGTCACCCGAGTTCTGACGCAGGTCGAGGAACTCCGGGAAGTCCATGTGCCAGTTCTCCATGTAGAAGCACAGGGCACCGAACTTCTTGCCACCGCGGCTCACGGCACGAAGGATCGAGTCAATCGTGTGCATGAAGGGGATGGGGCCGGTGGACGTGGTGTTGTTCGAGCGGATGGGCGAACCCTGCGCACGGAGCTTGCTGACGGAGAGGCCGATGCCGCCCGTTCCCTTGGTGAGCCACATGACGTCGCGCGTGGTCTTGGCGATGTGCTCCATGTCGTCTTGCATTTCCATGACGAAGCAGTTGGCCAGCTGGGGGTAGATGGTGCCGGCGTTAACGAGCGTGGAACCGGCGGCCAGGTACTCGAGCGAGCTCATCTTGGCGTAGAAGCGGATGGCGTGCTCGGTGGGGTTGGCCTCGTTGAGCGACAGACCCATGGCGATGCGCATCCAGAAGTACTGGGGAACCTCGAGCGGGTCGCCGTTGCGACCCTTCATGCCGTAGCGGTTGTTGAGCGTGACCACACCGATGTACTTGAGCAGGTCGTCGTTTTCTGGCGTGAGGTGCTTGGCCAGTTCATCGAGGTCGAAGAGTTCGCCGAGGCGGGGGTCGAGCAGACCTTCCTCAACGCCGCGCAGGATGTTGGGGGCGAAGTGCTCGCGGTGCAGCGCCATGAGCTGCTCACGGTTGCTGAAGTCGCCGAGGACACGCTTGTAGATGGTCTTGAGCAGGAGTCGGGCAGCCACA
>CAIVOR010000050.1 GCA_903907615.1 uncultured Microbacteriaceae bacterium
AGGCGGTGTCCGTCGTGCCAATGATCCAAAAGCGGCCCCACGGAATGACGAATAACACGCTCTTTTCGGTGCGTAGCAGAAGCCCCATGAGCGAGTGGAACTTGTCTTTCTCCACGAGAATGTGCACGCCCTTCGACATGCGCACCTCAAAGGTCTCGGGGTCGCCGATGAGAGTCTGCAGGGCATTGGTCCACACGCCAGCGGCCACCACCACCTGCTTGGCACGTACCTCAAAAAACTCGCCCGTCATGTTGTCTCGTGCGCGCACGCCAATGACGCGATCACCGTCACGCAGGAGGTCCTGCACAAACGTGCGCGTCGCCACATGGGCACCGTAGTGCGCCGCCGTTCGCGCCAGTGTGGCCGTGTAACGTGCGTCATCCACGTGACCGTCGAAGTAGGTCATGCCGCCCACGGTGGCGTGCTCGGCCAGACCGGGCGCGGCCAGCATGACCTGACGCTTGCTGAGGTGACGATGGTGAGGCACACCGGGCAGCCGGCCCCCGAGGTACGACATGCCGTCATAGAGGAGCATGCCCGCGCCGATGTAGGCTCGCTCCCACACGTGGTGGTTGACGGGGTAAAGAAAGCGAATGGGTGTGACGAGATGTGGCGCGATGTCCTGCAGCAGGAGGCCTCGCTCACCGAGTGCCTCGCGCACCAGACCGAAGTTGAGCTGTTCGAGGTAGCGGATTCCGCCGTGCACGAGCTTGCTGGAGAGTCCCGATGTGCCGCTGGCAAAGTCGCGCGCTTCCAGCAGGCCCACGTTCAGGCCGCGCGCGGCAGCATCGAGGGCGGCTCCCGTGCCCACGATTCCCGCGCCCACTACGAGGATGTCGAGCTCCTGGCTCGTCATCGCCTCGAGCGCACGTGCTCGCGTTCCCTCGTTGATTCCGAACGTCGAGGAGGGGGACATTACTCGGCCGATCGAATGACCGCGGTACTGTCGCCGCTGTACGGCGCCACGACGACCTCGACCTTTTGAAACTCCTTGATGTCGGAGTAGCCGGTGGTCGCCATGGAGCGGCGCAGGGCGCCAATCAGGTTGACGGTTCCATCGGAGGCGTGTGCCGGACCGTTAAGAATGGCTTCGAGCGTGCCCACCTGGCCCACACGAACGCGTTCGCCGCGAGGCAGTTCGGCGTGATGCGCCTCGCCACCCCAATGCCAGCCCGCGCCGGGTGCCTCGGTGGCGCGCGCGAGGGCGGCCCCCAGCATCACGGCGTCCGCGCCGCACGCGATGGCCTTGACGATGTCACCTGAGGTGCCCAATCCGCCGTCGGCAATCACGTGCACGTAGCGTCCGCCGGACTCGTCGAGGTAGTCGCGACGCGCCTCGGCGACATCGGCAACCGCCGTGGCCATGGGTGCGTGAATGCCGAGCGTGGCGCGCGTAGTGGAGGCGGCACCGCCACCAAACCCTACGAGCACACCCGCGGCACCGGTGCGCATCAGGTGTGTTGCCGCGCGGTACGTGGCCGCTCCACCCACAATGACGGGAACATCGAGTTCGTAGATGAATTCCTTGAGGTTGAGGGCCTCGTCCTGAGCCGACACGTGTTCAGCCGACACCGTGGTGCCGCGAATCACGAACAGATCAACGCCGGCTTTCACCACAGTCGAGTAGAACTCCTGCGTACGCTGCGGCGACAGGGCCGCGGCAACAGTGACGCCGGCAGCACGAATCTCGGCGATCCGCTCGGTGATGAGCTCGGCCTTGATGGGCTCCGCGTAAATCTCCTGCATGCGGCGCACCGCGCGCTCGTGAGGGAGGTCGCGAATCTCGGCGAGCACCGCTTCGGGCTCGGCGTAACGTGTCCAGAGGCCCTCGAGGTTCAGCACACCGAGGCCACCCAATCGGCCGATTGCGATTGCCGTCGCCGGTGAGACCACGGAATCCATGGGTGCGGCCAGCACGGGAATATCAAACTGGTAGGCGTCAATGCTCCACGTCGTGCTCACATCGCGGGGGTCACGCGTGCGTCGCGACGGAACTACGGCGATGTCGTCGAACGCATAGGCGCGACGTGCGCGTTTTCCGCGCCCAATTTCGGTTTCCACGGTTCTAGCCTACCGACCGTGGCTGAACTCTCTCTGCTCACGAGCGCCGACACCCGGGGACAAGAACTAGCGACGGTAGTTGGGCGCCTCAACGATCATCTGCACGTCGTGCGGGTGCGATTCCTTGAGCCCGGCCGACGTGATGCGCACAAACTTGCCCTTGGTCTTGAGCTCGGGGATGGTGCGCGCACCCACGTAGAACATGGTCTGGCGCAGTCCGCCGACGAGCTGGTAAGCCACGGCCGCGAGAGGACCGCGATACGCCACGCGACCCTCAATGCCCTCGGCAATAAGTTTGTCGTCACTGGGCACGTCCGCCTGAAAGTAGCGGTCCTTCGAGTACGAGGTGCGCTCACCGCGCGTCTGCAGCGCACCGAGTGAACCCATGCCCCGGTACATCTTGTACTGCTTGCCACCCTCGAACACGAGA
>CAIVOR010000051.1 GCA_903907615.1 uncultured Microbacteriaceae bacterium
CGACAACGTAATCACGTTCTCCACGTCAGAAGGTCCGTTGGCTCCAAAGACCACCCCGGGAGGCGCCTCAGCAGTAAACCAATCCTCCCTGTCGTTGACGCTCTCGATATATGCGGATGAAGTTCCCACAGTTTCGTCATAAGTAAAGCTGGCGCCGCCAACGGCCGAATCACCGATGGTGATGTTTCCCGATGCGGCATTGTCTACGTCGGTGGCGGTCCAGATGCCCCACGTGCCGTCACCGACAGCAGCAAGAGCCGGGCTCGCCGTAAGACCTACGGAAAGGGCCAAGGCTGCCGTGGCAGCCGCAAAGCCGAGTGTTTTACGGTTCATGTGATTGATTCGTTTCTCTCAAGTGATTGCCCACTACGGGCGTTACAGAAATTGAGTCTAACGGAATGACGCAGGAATTTCGGCAAAAAGTCTGAGCAGTAAAACTTAACCCCGGCTCGAACGCAATCGCCGACGCATCTCGACGATCAAAACCCCGATGACGCCCGCACCGAGTGCCCCGGCGGCCACGATTCCCGCGGTGGGCGCGTTCACTCCGGTATCGGGGAGGTTGGGCGAGGGCGGTGTCGGAGTGGGGGTTGGCGGGGTCGGGTCTTGCGCCACGGCGACGGCGAGTCGCACATCGCTGAGAACCGCGTAGGACGACCACACGACCGTGAGCGTTGTGACCTCGGCCGAAGGCGCCAACCACGCACTGTTGCCCACCTCGCTCGAGACGGCGATGTTGCCGAAGAAATAGACCGAGGTTGCCGAGGGCGTTTGCATCACGGGAACGGCCGTGGCAACCGAGCCACCGCAATCGGTAGGCATATCCGCGTTCACCGTGACATTGCAGAAGTTGAATACCTCGGAGCCACTCGCCGATCCCTGCAGTTCGCTCGACGTGAGGCTGGCTCCGGAATCCGTCGTGGCCGTAATGGTGACGCGATCCGAATACAGGGGGTCGCTGGCATTGGTCGAATCCAGGTCGCTGATGACAACCGTGAGATAGTCCGCCGGCACCGGGTGGTCGAACGTGATCGTTGTCGTGGCATTGGCGGCCGCTCCCGACACCGTGAGCACGTTATCCGTCGACGAGGGTCCGTTTGCGCCGGCCCACGCGCCCGGAGCCGTCTCGGCGGTGAACCACTCGCCCGCCGATGACACCGCGTCGATGGATGCGGTCGACGATCCCGAATTGAGCACAAACGTGTAGTCGGCGCCACCCACGGAACTATTGCCGAAGGTGATGCGCCCCGAAGGTGCGTCTGCCGGGTTGGTGGCACTCCAGGTTCCCCAGGTGCCGTCACCGGGACTGGCTAGTGCCACCGATGACACACCGATTCCCAGTGCGCACGCAAAGGCAGAAACGGAGACAGCGACAACAAATTTCCGTGGCATGAGTGACCCCTCGTGCTGGGTGGACAAGTGAGATGTCCGAAAGTTTATTCAGGGACGGCTCACCGGTCAAGAGTGCTGTTAGGCAGCACCGTCGAAGAGTTTGGTGACCGAACCGTCGTCAAACACCTCGCGAATCGCGCGCGCGATGAGCGGCGCAATCGGCAGGATTTCGAGGCGATCCCAGGTCTTTTCGGGGGGCAACGGCAGCGTGTCGGTGACCACAACGGAGTCGATGGCGGACGACTGCAGCATCTCGGTGGCCGGATCGCTGAACACGGCGTGCGTGGCCGCCACCACGACGCCGGTGGCTCCAGCCGCCTTGAGCGCCTCGGCCGCCTTCGTGATGGTGCGTCCGGTGTCGATCAGGTCATCCACCAGCAGACAGACGCGGCCCTTGACCTCACCAACGATTTCGTGCACGGTGACCTCGTTGTGCACCATGGGATCGCGGCGCTTGTGAATAATGGCGAGCGGAACACCCAGTTTCTGGCTCCAGATGTCGGCCACGCGCACGCGACCCATATCGGGCGAAACGACCGTGAGCGTGCTGGGGTCGAGCTTGGCGCGGAAGTGCTCCAGCAGAACGGGCATGGCAAAAAGGTGGTCCACGGGACCATCGAAGAAGCCTTGGATCTGCGCCGCGTGCAGGTCGACGCTCATGATGCGGTCGGCGCCAGCAGCCTTGAAGAGGTCGGCAATGAGACGGGCCGAGATGGGCTCGCGACCGCGACCCTTCTTGTCTTGACGGGCGTAGGGGTAGAACGGCGCTACCACGGTGATGCGCTTGGCCGATGCGCGCTTGAGCGAATCAACGAGGATGAGCTGCTCCATCAACCACTCGTTGATGGGAGCACAGTGCGACTGGACCACAAACACGTCGCTACCGCGCACGCTCTCTTCGGGGCGCGCGTAGATCTCGCCGCTGGCGAAGGTGCGAAGATCGCTGCCGGTAACCACGGTGCCAAGCTCTGCCGCTATGTCGTGGGCGAGTTGCGGGTGAGCGCGTCCCGACATGAGCACAAGCTTCTTCTTGTTCTTTGCGGTGATGTCGGTCTCGCCCATAAGGTCCCTTAAGAGTTGGTGGAGCTGTTAGTCGCGTGAATCCTTGGCCGCCTCGGCGGCCGGAGTGCCGGGTCGATTCTTCTCAACCCAGCCGTCCATATTGCGTTGTGGTGCCACACTCAGCGCCATGGATCCTGCGGGAACATCCTTGCGAATGACCGCACCGGCGCCGGTATACGCTCCGTCTCCGATACTAACCGGGGCAACAAAGACGTTATGAGAACCTGAGCGCACGTGTGACCCGATATTTGTGCTGTTCTTCGAGACACCGTCGTAGTTGGCAAAGATGGTGCCGGCGCCGATGTTGCTGTGCTCTCCGATCGTGGCATCGCCCACGTAGGAGAGGTGCGGCACCTTGCTACCGGTTCCAATGCGCGCGTTCTTGGTCTCGACAAACGTGCCGATCTTGCCGTCGTCACCGAGGTAGGTGCCGGGGCGGAGATAGGAGAACGGTCCCACGGAGGCATTCGCGCCAATCACCGAGAGCGTGGCGTCGGTGCGCTTGACGGCCGAACCCTCGCCCACCTCGCAGTCGACGAGCGTCGTGTCGGGTCCGATAATGGCGCCGGGGCCAATCACGGTCGCGCCCAAAATCTGCGTGCCGGGACGAATCTCCACGTCTGCCGAGAGCTGAGCCTGCAGGTCGATCCACGTCGATGCTGGATCAATCACGGTGACGCCCTCGAGCTGCCAGCCGCGCACAATCAGAGCGTTGAGGCGCGAGGCGGCGGCGGCCAGCTGGGCGCGGTCGTTGATGCCCTCGACCTTCCAGGAGTGCGCCACCTCCCAGGCCTCAACCGTGGCGCCCGATGCGCGCAAGAGACCCACCACATCCGTGATGTACTTCTCGCCCTGAGAGTTGTCGGTCGTGAGCTGTCCCACGGATTCTCGCAGTGCCTGCCCGGCAAAAAGGTAAATGCCCGCGTTGACCTCGTTGAGCGACAAGACGCCGGCGTCGGCATCCTTGTGCTCAA
>CAIVOR010000052.1 GCA_903907615.1 uncultured Microbacteriaceae bacterium
CCGAAGGTTGACCGCCTCCCCAGTTCTGGCCGGGCAGACATTTTGGGCATGGTTCTGCTCGCTGTTGGCGTGGTTGGCATTCTCTACGGCGTCAGTATGGCCACGCACGGCCTCGACAGCCCCAAGTTCTGGGTGCCGCTGGTCATTGCCGTGCTGGGTCTGCTGTTCTTCTGGCTCCGCGAGAAGCGAGCGAGCAACCCGGCGTTCCCCATCAGGCTTCTTGCTCATCCGGCGTTCTTGGGGGCCGTCATTATGGGCATTTTCTGGAACGTGGCCAGTGCGTCGGCCAGTCAGATGCTGCCGAACGTCTGGCAGTACGTCACCCACCTGCAGCCGAGCGAGATTGGTGTGGCGTCACTGCCGCAAGCCGCCGCCGGTATCCTCGGATCGGTGTTCGCCGGCATGGCATTGGGCCGTGGCCAGAAGGCACGCACCATCGCCATCATTGGCTACGCGTTAATGACGGTCGCGTTCGTCTCGTACTTCTTCCTTCCGGCAACCGCTGGCTACCTGCTCTTTGTGCCGGGCATGGTCTTTGCCGGATGTGGCTGGATGATGAACGCCACTACTCAGGGAAATCTGTTCATTACGCTGTCTCCCGCAAAGTTCTATGGCCCGGTCACCTCCAGCAAGATGGCGGTGGGACAGTTCGGATACTCGCTCGGGCTTTCCGGAAGCACCGTGGCTGTGTCCTCCATCACTCTCGCGGGTGTGAGCAAACTCACCAACGGCGCCGTGTCCGGTGAGGGAAACTGGGACGCCATCACGACCTACATGGCTGACCCCACGAAAGTGCCCACCAACGAAGCGCTGGCTGCGGTCTCTTCGGCCCAAGTTCAGGATGCGTATATGCACGCCTTTGGCGTGACGTCGCTCGTGATTGCCGCAGTCGTCGCCGTTTTTGGCGTGGTGATGTACCTACTGCTGCGCCGCAAGTCAGCCGACATTCCAACCGATGAGTTCCTCGGGCTCACGCCGGAGGCAACAAAAACCCGCTAGCGAACGGTCTTTCGGCTGGTGATCACTCCGGTGTCAAAGCCGAGCAGGTGAAGACCGCCGTTGAAGCGTGCGTGCTCTACTTTGAGGCAGCGATCCATGACCACCGTGAGGCCCTTGGCCTCGGCATCGATGGCAGCCTGCTCGTTCCAGATGCCCAGTTGAACCCAAATGCAGGGCGACCCGACGGCGAGAACCTCGTCAACAATCTGCGGAATGTCGCTTCCCTTGCGAAACACGTCGACGATGTCGGGCACTTCGGGCAACGACGCGAGATCCGGGTAGACCTTCTGGCCCAGCACCTCGGTGATCATCGGATTGACGAAGTAAACCCGGTAGTTCGACGACTGCAAGAGGTACGTGCCCACGAAGTAGCTCGAGCGAGCCGACTTGTCGGACATGCCCACAATGGCGACCGACTTGGCGTTCTGCAGGATGCGCAGGCGCTCCCGGGCATCCGGGCCCACCCACGTGCGCTGCGATTTCAGCAGCTTCGCCAGCGGCGAGTTGGCGGGCAGCTCGCAGCTCAGTCCGTTCTGCAACTGCGTGGTGACGGTATCGGTAGCCATGATTAACCTTTCAGCGCCAGGGTCAGCGCCTGGTCGAGGTCGTAGATGATGTCGTCGGCGTCTTCGATGCCCACGCTCAGGCGAATCACACCGGGAAGGACGCCGGCGGCAATGAGCTGTTCCGTGGTGAGCTGGGCGTGTGTGGTGGATGCGGGGTGCACGATGAGGGTCTTGGCGTCACCGATGTTCACGACGTGGCTGGCGAGGTTGACCGATTCGATCATGCGCTGCGCCACCTCACGGCCGCCTGCCACCTCAAAGCTGAAGACC
>CAIVOR010000053.1 GCA_903907615.1 uncultured Microbacteriaceae bacterium
CCAACACCGGGACGACCCGCGAAACCGGGACGACCGGGTGCTCCGCCGGGACCACCGGTACCCGCTCCGGGACCGCCACCAAATCCGGGGCGTGCGCCGCCGGGACCGCCGGGACGACCGGCACCACCGGCACCACCCGGACGAGCCGGGCGACCAAAGGTGCCACGCTCTCCCGGTGCACCGACGCTGCCGGGGCGGGGTGCCATGGGACGCGGAATGCTTGAGGGGCTGGGAAGTGTTCCCATGCCCTGTGCCGAAGCGAACGGGTTGTTACCCGGTCGCGGACCCGCAGGACGCGTTCCCATGCCCTGGGTCGATGCGTAGGGGTTGTTGCCGGGACGTGCGCCGCCGGGCTTCGCGCCCGCGGCGGGTGCATCAGTGTCGCCATCGGCGACAACCGGAGCAGAAACGTCAGCAGCAGCGGCAGGCGCTTCTGCGGCAACCTCGCTCGGTGCGGCCGGTTCCTCGCTGACGGGAGCTGCCGGGGTGGCGCTCCGCGTTGACTTGGCTGCCGGCGCTGCAGCAGCTTCGGCGGGAACGGGCTTCAGGCCCTCCGCCTCCAGTGCAGCACGAAGCTTGCGCGCCACCGGGGGTTCGATCGTCGACGCCGAGGTCTTGACGAATTCGCCAATCTCCTTGAGCTTGGCGAGGGCGGTCTTTGAGTCGATGCCGTACTCGGCAGCGACCTCATGTACGCGTGGTTTTCCAGCCACAATTCTCCTGTCTTATGATCCACACCCATAAGACAGGGGGGACCATTATTAGCGGACGGTTCTCATTTCGAGCCGCTCATTAGTTGTCCATTGCCATTCAGCCTTGTCGTTAGAGGAATTCTCACCCACGGGTGTCGGTGAGAGATTGCCACTGCTGGTTGAGGTGCGCCATATCTGGCGCGTTGTGTCGAAGTGCCCGGGAGAATGCTCGCCGCGTGGTTGCCTGCTCCAGACACTGTCTGTCTGCGTGTAACCATGCTCCTCGCCCGTGTGCTGCTGCGGACGTATCCACAACAACACTGCCCTCGACAATAACAAGCCTCACGAGTGATGACCGGTCATCCGTCGAACGGCATCCGATGCACGTTCTTACAGGATTCATTCTACCCCCTCGCGCTGGCCGTCTCGGTCGAGACGGGAATCGCCGGTTGTTGCCGGTCTAGGACTCCATGACCGAGTCGGGTTGAATGTCGATCTTGGCTCCCGTGAGCTTGGCCGCGAGGCGCGCGTTCTGGCCGTCCTTGCCGATCGCCAGGGAGAGCTGGAAGTCCGGCACGAGCGCGCGAACGGCCTTGAGGTTGGCATCAATCACAAACGAGCTCGTGACCTTGGCCGGGGACAGCGCGTTACCGACGAACGTGGCGAGGTCGGGCGAGTAGTCGACGATGTCAATCTTCTCGTCATTGAGCTCCTCGGTGACGGCACGCACACGACGTCCGAGTTCGCCGATGCAGGCTCCCTTGGCATTGATGGCGGGGTCGTTGGCCTTGACGGCGATCTTGGTGCGGTGGCCCGACTCGCGCGCCAGAGACACAATCTCAACGAGACCGCTGGCAATCTCGGGCACCTCGAGCGCGAAGAGTTTACGGATGAGTTGCGGGTGCGTTCGCGAGACCGACACCTGCGGCCCCTTGTTGCCCTTCGACACCGAGGTGACATAAAAGCGCATGCGCTTGCCGTGCGAGTAATCCTCGGTGGAGACCTGCTCCTCGGGAACCATGATGGCCTCGACCGTGCCGAGGTCGACGTGGATCATGTGCGGGTTGGAACCCTGCTGAATCACGCCGGCAACAATGTCGCCCTCTTTGCCCTTGAACTCGCCCAGGACGGCTTCGTCCGCAATGTCACGCATGCGCTGGTTGATGACCTGCTTGGCCGCGTGCGCGGCAATGCGGCCAAAGTCGTCCGGTGTCGCCACACTCTCGCCGGTGAGGTTGCCCTCGTCGTCCCGCTCGATGGCAAAGATCGTGACGATACCCGTCTTGCGGTCGAGTTCGACGCGTGCCTCACGGACCTCATCGGGGTCTGCCCCGGGAACCTGGGTCACGTGCTTCTGGTACGCCGTCAGGATGGCCTGCTCAATGATGATGACGAGCTCGTCAAACGGGATGCCCTTTTCGGATTCCATGAGCTTCAAGACTCTCAAGTCGATATCCATGGGGACTCCTCTATTCATACCTGCTGACGTGACGTGCACCACCGATGGGGTGGAGTGTCAAGCGTAACCGACGAAGGTCGGTCGAGAAAAACACGCACCGTCGCCTATCCGGCGGTGAGGTGCTCCACAACATCGGCCACGGCAACCTGCGTGCGCTGGTCGGAGCGCCGGTCCCAGACCTCGACAAGGCCCTCGGCCAGACCCTTGCCCACGATCAGGATGGTCGGGATGCCCACCAGTTCGGCGTCACCAAACTTGACTCCCGGCGAGACCTTCGGGCGATCGTCGAGCAACACCTCGCGTCCGCGCGCCTCGAGCTCGGCCGAGAGCTGACTCGCCATGGCGAAGACGTCATCCTCCTTGCCGGTGGCAATGACGTGGATGTCGAACGGTGAGACCTGGGGCGGCCAGATGAGCCCCTTCTCGTCGTTGTTCGTTTCGGC
>CAIVOR010000054.1 GCA_903907615.1 uncultured Microbacteriaceae bacterium
ACGCACTGGTCCTGCGCTCCGACCGACCCGTCACCGACGCCAACAAGCGCAAGATTGCCTTGATGTGTGACGTCGATGAGGACGCTGTGGTGAACGCACTCGACGTGCCGAGCATCTACGACATCCCCACCATGCTTCACGAGCAGGGACTCGACGCCTACATCGTTGACGCACTCAAGTTGGAGTGCAGCGACGTGGACTGGACCGACTGGTCCGAGCTGCTGCTCGCCGTGCATGACCCGGCTCACGAGGTCACCATCGGTCTCGTGGGTAAGTACATCGATCTGCCAGACGCGTATCTCTCGGTGACCGAGGCCCTGCGCGCCGGCGGTTTCGCCCACCGCACGAAGGTCGCCATCAAGTGGATTCCCTCGGACGAGTGTGAAGACGACGAAGGTGCCGCTCGCAACCTCGCCGATGTGGACGGCATCTGCGTGCCCGGTGGTTTCGGCATCCGCGGTATCGAAGGCAAGCTGGGGGCACTGCGCTTCGCCCGAGAAAACAAGATCCCGGTGTTGGGACTCTGCCTCGGCCTGCAGTGCATGGTCATCGAGTTCGCGCGAAACGTTGCGGATCTTGCCGGAGCATCATCAACCGAGTTTGACTCCGACACCCCGGTGCCCGTCATCGCCACGATGGCCGAGCAGGTCGACATCATCAGCTCGGGCGACATGGGCGGCACTATGCGCCTCGGTCTTTACGAAGCCGCCCTGGGTAAGGGCTCCCTAGCTGCCGCACTGTATGGCAGCGAACGCGTTCACGAACGTCACCGCCATCGCTACGAGGTCAACAACACCTACCGCGAACAGATCGGCGCGGCCGGCCTCTGGTTCTCGGGAACATCACCCGACGGCACGCTCGTCGAGTTCGTTGAGCTTCCCCGGGATGTGCACCCCTTCTACATTGCGACTCAGGCGCACCCCGAACTCATGTCTCGGCCGAACAAAGCGCACCCCCTTTTCTCTGGACTTATCGAAGCCTCCCTCGAGCGGCAGCAGGCCAGCCTGCTGTTCGACATCGACAAGGCTTAGGCGTCACCGTGTCGGAGCCGCAGGTTCCCGCCGGGCTGGGTGCCCCCAGTCCCTCCGCCGATCAGGCCGAGTTGTTTGATCAACCCTGGTGCGCGCCCGTCTCGAGCAACGAGATGGTTTACGACGGTGCCGTGTGGGACATCAGGCGCGAAACGTTTGCCTACGGTGACGGCGAATTGCGCCGCGACTTTATGGATCACACCGGTGCCGTTGCCGTGGTGGCCATCGACGAGCAGGATCGCCTGCTCGTGCTGCGTCAGTATCGTCACGCGGTGCGGTTGCGCGAATGGGAACTTCCTGCCGGGCTGCTCGATGTGGACGGTGAACCTGCACTTACCTGCGCCCAGCGTGAACTGGCCGAAGAAGCTGATCTCGTGGCGAGCGACTGGCAAGTTCTCGTTGACTACTGCACGACGCCCGGTGGCTCCAACGAGATGGTGCGGGTGTACCTCGCACGCGGTTTGAGTGCCACGGATTCACCGCATCCGCGTCAGAGCGAAGAGGCCGACATGGAGACGCGCTGGGTGAGCCTCGACCAGGCCCACGAGGCGGTACTCGCCGGTCGGGTGTCCAACTCAATCTTTGTCGTCGCCGTGTTGACGGCCGTGGCCAAACGGGATGCGGGCTGGACGCACCTGAGTGCCGGCGATGCCCCGTGGCCCCTGCTCGAGTGGCGCAACGCGAGCGCATGACCGAGTTTGCGCAAGCACTCGACGGCTATCTCCGCCACGTCGCGATTGAGCGCGGCCTCTCATCCAACACGCAGGCTGCCTATCGGCGCGACCTGGGTGGGTATCTGTCCTGGCTCGAGGCACGCGGCGTTCGGAGCTGGCCCGACGTCACTCCTCAGGTCATCGGTGAGTACTTGCAGTCCCTCGCGTCACGCACCGAAAAGCCGCTCACGGCATCCAGTCGATCACGGTTGCTCTCCTCAATTCGTGGCCTGCACCGTTTTCTCGTCGATGAGGGCGAGTGTGAGCTCGACCCCACGGCAGATCTCGTTGCCCCCAAGCTTCCGCGACGACTGCCGAAGGCCATCACGGTCGACCAGATGGTCGCGCTGATTGATGCGGCGGGCAGCGAATCGGAGGTGCAAATTCGCGACCGGGCACTCCTCGAATTGCTCTACGCCACCGGAGCGCGCATCTCCGAGGTCGTGGGCCTCAACGTGGATGACGTGACAGCCGAAGATCGGCTGATTCGCGTGCGTGGCAAGGGTGGGAAACAGCGCATCGTGCCGTTGGGCAGTTTTGCCCGCGAGGCGCTCGACGCCTATCTGGTTCGCGTACGGCCT
>CAIVOR010000055.1 GCA_903907615.1 uncultured Microbacteriaceae bacterium
CCGTCCTTCCCCAAGACTGACCTGACCACCTTTGTGGGGTCCACAGGACTGGGCGAGACCGGCTTCGGCACCCTCGACCTGCGCCCGTATTACAACGACATGCAGGAGACTGCGTTTCGCACCCTGCGAGCCGATGGAAACGTCAAGACCAACTGGAACGTCGATAAGAACCCCCCGGGTTACAGCGCCATTCCGCCGCAGGCGGCCGGTGAACGTTTGATGATCTCTATCACCGATTTCTCGGCCGCCAGCCGCTTCGGCCTCGATGTCGCCGCCATCGTCAACGCGAACGGCGATGCGGTCGTGCCCAACACTGACTCGGTCAACGCAGCAATCTCTTCATTTACACCGTCGGGTGTGGACGGCGTCAAACTCGCCAATCCCGCCACAACGGCTGCGGGAGCGTATCCCTTGTCAGAGCTCGTTTACGCGGCTATCAACACCTGTCAGACCGATAGCGCCCTGGGTGCCGACTATGCTCGCGTGCTTGCGTACGCGGCCGACGCGGGCCAAATCCCGGGTTCGACTCGGGGAACGCTCCCGGCAGGATACGTGCCGCTATCGGCAGAATTCGTGACCCAAACCCAGTCGGCGAGCGTTGCCATAGCGTCACCGGAGTCGCTGCAAGCAGGCTGTGGTGGTCAACCCGTCGTCGCGTCGTCCTCGGGTTCACCGAGAACAGGTAGCTCGTCGTCGACGACGAGCGCACCTCCGGTGACACCAACCCCCTCGCCGACCGCAAAGAAATCACTCGGAACCACCACGGATCGACTGGGGATAGAGACCGCGGTTGCAGGAATTGGGCTCGCTGCGGGACTACCGCTGTGCATTGCCGGCCCCATCATGTTGAGGCGATCGCGCAAGGGTTTCGAGCGAATTTAGTCGCGCTTCTCCAAACGTTAACCTTCCAAACACTCGATGTTTAGTAACAGTCCTTAGGTTTGCGGAGATGGCATCTTGTCCATTCTCAGCATCCTGAAAGGATACCCACCCATGAAGGTCAACACCTTCACGAAGTTGGCGATTGGAGTGGGCGTTGTCGCGCTCTCTGTCGCCGGCGTCGTTGTTCCCGCGAACGCGGATCCCAGCGGTCCTTCTAACTCCGCTCTCGTCGGCGTAGGTTCCGACACCACGCAAGACGTCATGGACGCCATTGCCGAATCAATCGGCGGCGGTCTTCTTGCGTCTTACAAGTCCACCATCGGAACGGGCCAGACGGACAAGCTCCAGACGCGCGTCGATGGTCCCACGAACGTTCTCCGCGCCAAGGGCTCCGGAGATGGCTTCAAGATCCTCTACGTAGCCGAGGGATCCTCTGCTTCGAAGACGGATGTCTCTACCTTTACCGCTTCGGGCCAGACGGCGAACAAGGCTAACTCAGTCGGTCAGGTTGACTACTCGCGTGCCTCGAGCAAGCAGGGTGCTACGCAGAGCAACACCGGTGAGTACGTGAACGTTCCGTTCGCTATCGACTCAGTAGGTATCGCCGTGAACTCGGTCGATGCCGTGTCCAAGATTCCTCTTGAGGGATTGGGAACGACCGGCGACGGAGCCACGAAGGCCACGGTTGACAGTATCTTCCGCTGCCAGGCTCGCTACGTCTACATCAACAACATTGCCGTTGGTGCGGGTACGGCTGCCAACACTGGCGTCATCACCAAAACAACGCACGGTCTCGTTGTAGGCGACCGCGTCGCCTTCTCGGGATCGCTGCCTTCGGGTCTTGAGGCGGGTGTCAACTACTTCGTCAAGACGGTACCGAGCACCTCGACCTTCACCGTGTCGTCCACCAAGACGGGCCACGCAATTGTCTCGGCCGCGGGTTCGGTAACGATCACCAAGACCATGGGTGCCGCAAACACCTACAACTCGGTGGGAGCTGCCACCGCAGATGCACCGGCGAACACGACGGCATATGAGATCACTCCTTTGATCCCTGCCTACGGTTCGGGAACCGCGTCGTACTTCGTGGGCAAGATTGGCCGCACCGAGGGCGCGGCTTTCCCTGACGGCACCTCGGGTCAGGTTTGCATCAAACGCACGTTCCTCGACGGCACCACGCCCATCCAGGAGCACTCGGGCGCTTCGGTTGCCGAGCGCGAGAACAGCATCGGTATCTACTCGATTGGTCAGTGGACATCCCAGACGAACAGTGCCAACACGGGTGTCACCGACCGCACCTCGGGCACGTCGTTGCTTCCCTTCTTCCCGAAGGCTGGCGGAGACACCACTGTTTCGATCACCGCGGGTGCCACTCTGGGACAGTTCACGTCCACTGCTCACGGCCTTGTTGTAGGCGACGCGATTCGTTTCTCGACCACAGGCACGCTCCCCACGGGGCTCACCGCTGGCACGATTTACTTCGTCAAGACGGTGCCGACGGCGAACACGTTCACGATTGCCGCAACGGCAGCGGGTGCGCAACTCAACCCCACGACGGCGGGAACGGGTGTCCTCAGCACGTTCAAGCAGCTGAACCCCACCACGGGCTCCGGCGCCACCCTGGCGCCGAACGAGAACTGGGATGCCAACCTCAAGCGCGTTGTCTACAACGTCATGCCTTACCGCAAGGCCGCTGACCCCGCGAACCCGCTGAACGCGATGTTTGTGGGAACCGGATCGCTCGTCTGCCAGCAGACCGAGGCCATCGCCAAGATGGGCTTCACAGTTCTCAGCAGCACCGACCCCAACAACGTCAACTCATGTGGTTCGATTGCCGCCGGTAACCGTTACACGCAGGGTACCGACGGAGCAGCCGTAACCGGTGCGAGCATTGCCAGCTTCGCCTCGTCCTCGGCTGATGTGGGTGTTCCTAAGACCACTACGGTCAAGGTCGGAACGAGCACCCACCAGATGGGTGGAACCGTTCAGATCCTCGACGCTGCTATTGGCACCGCAGGCGCCAAGGTTCTCGGCACTGTGAACGTTGCAGCGGGTGTCTCCGGAACGACCGACACCAACATTGACGTGACCGTCACCAAGGCGGGAACGACGACGCTCTACGCGTACTTCATCCCTGCACTCGGTGGCATCAAGGTCACGCCGCTCCTCTGGGGTGGTACCGACGCTACGACGACGCTCACCGCTTCCGCGGGCGAGGCCGACGTCACGCTCTCCATTCGTAAGCCTTCGGCTATCGGTGGAACCGGACGCGCCATTGCCATCGTCCAGGGCCCCGTGGCTCCTGGTGGGACAGTGGAGCTCTTCAAGAGCGGGAACTTCCCCACTCTGAGCGACGTCACCTCGAAGGCAATCACCACGTTCGCACTGAAGACCCCGGCAGTCGCCAACGCCTTCAGCAAGTCGGATAGCACGGCCCACGGTCTCACAGCAGGCATTCCGGTGAAATTCTCCGGACCTACCTGCCCCGTTGCGATCACCGTGGGTACGACCTACTTCGTTAGTGCGACCGGTCTCACCACGACCGCCTTTCAAGTAGCAGCAACTGCCACCGGCGCGGCAATCGCGACGGCTGCAGGTGCGGTCAACTGCACCGTTACCACCGCCGCACCCACGGTGTTCACCAAGGCTGCACACGGTCTTGCCGTGGGCAACCGCGTGACACTCACGGGCACCCTGCCCGCGGGCTTCACTGCGGACACGGCCTACTTTGTAGCCACTGTTCCGACGGTTGATACCTTCACGCTTGCCGCCACCTCTGGTGGAGCCGGCATTGTGGGAACGGCCAATGGTTCGGGAACGTACGCTCTCACCAACACCACGCCGCTGGCGTCGGGAACCCTGGCTGAGGGCGAAACCGCCGAACTGCTGAACTACACGCAGACCGTCGCGTCGATGAGCATCTACGCGCGCTACGTGTCGGTTGACGGTTCACTTCTGGCCAGCAACTCGAACGCCGTTGTCGTGACGGTGCCCAAGTTGGCGGCTACCCTTGCGGTAACTCTGCCGGCTGCACCTAACGGCTTCGCTGCGGGTACTGCTCCTGCGTTTGCTAACGCTGTGCAGTTCGTTCAGGTGGGCACGACAACAACGACGGCGACC
>CAIVOR010000056.1 GCA_903907615.1 uncultured Microbacteriaceae bacterium
CCTTGGAAATGCTGCCGGTGCCACCAATGGCGATGGCGGCCGGTTCGAGCGAGAGCACGAGGGCGAGGTTGTGAATGAAGCCCTGTAGGCCCATCACGTCGTCGGGGTAGCAACCGGTGGAGGTCACCCCGGCGCGCATGAAGAGGGTGCGCAGTTCGTCCGACTCAAACATGTCGTAGGCCAGCTGGCGCGAGCTCATGAACTGGTGAACGGGCTCGATCATCGACTCTTCGATGGTCAGCAGTTGTTCGAGCGCGTCGGGGGTGCCCCACGGGGTGATGCGCGAGAAACGCTGAGTGCCAAACGCTTTCTTGACGTGCTTCTCGTAGGCGTCGCGGAATCGCATGTAGGTGTCGGCGTCGCGCTGGCTGAAAGCCTTGATGTTGTCGTGGGTGCGCTGCACGCCCTCGGCCCATGGCTCCTGCGTGCCCACGGAGTCGACAACCTTGTTGCTCGAGTACCCCACAAAGTAGGAGCCGTCGTCGAAGACCATGGCTTCGTTGCCCTCGGGGAACACGTACTCCAGGCCCTCTGCTTTGAGGTTGAAGTCTTTGTAGGCGGGGTGCGAGTAGAAGCGGGTCCAGTGCGCGCACGGGTTCTGCGTCACGCCCTTCACAGGACCGGGGATGCTGTGGGCCGAGCCGCCGATAAAGCTGTGCTGCTCAAAAACGCCAACGCTCATGCCGGCGCGGGCCAGGTAGGGGGCGAGGATGGTGGCGTGGTGTCCGCCACCCACAATTACTGCATCAAAAGAGTCGCTCATGCCCGCAAGCCTAGGTAGGCCGTGAGTGCCGGTAAAGAACGGGTGTGGGGCATTCTCATTGGGTGGGAATTATGCGCCACAACGCTTGGGGCCAGCGTCCCTCTCGGGTCATAGGCTCGTGCCCATGGAACCCATTCGCGTCGTGGCCGCTGTCATTGTGAGCGATGGCAAGGTCCTCGCGTGCCGGCGAGCGCCGCACAAGAGTTTGGCGGGCCTGTGGGAGTTCCCCGGCGGCAAGGTTGAACCCGGCGAATCCGATGAGGCCGCCCTGGCTCGCGAGATTCACGAAGAGTTGGGCATCGACATCACTGTTGGCGAGTTCATCGCCGAATCTGTAGCACTAGCTGGTGAGACCATGATCCGCCTGAACGCATATTGGGCCCAGGCGACCACGGGCGGAGATTTCTCGAGCACCGATCACGACCTGTTGGAGTGGCTGTCGCCTGCCAGTTTCTCCGAATACGAGTGGGCGCCGGCGGACGTGCCTTTCCTGTCTGAGCTAGGTGCTCCACCTAGCGCGTGACGGCACTCGCGCTCTGATAAACATCGATCGGCATGTCTCGCTGGAGCTTCCACGTGATTGACATCGGCTTGTCGGATGACCCTCGCTTGACGTAATCCACTTGCCCAAGGCAGGTATATGTCCCGATGAACCCGTCTGAGTCTTCTCCGACATCCCTCGTAAACAGGACGACATGAGAATTGAACTTTTTATGGTTGATGTACCTTTGGCCCGTTTGACTGGACGACGATGTCGCGTTTTGTGACTGCCAATGAAAGAGCCCTGGACCTAGCGCATAATCGTGATACATGGTGGTGGGCGAAAATGCTCGTTCAGACTTGTGGAGTGTGACCAACAAAGCATCCGTCTGCGACTCGGGGCACCACGCAACTCCCGACTGGTGACCCGAGACGGCTGACCCCCAGTGAAGGGCTGCAAGGATTTCTTCGCGTCTGTAAGTCGCGTGCGTTTGAAGTACGCAGTTTCCCATTCCGTCGCCCAACTTCGCAAAAGTCCTGCGCGACGCATCGGCGGATATTGAGACGATTTGGCGGATTTCGTCTGAGACATCCTCATGCGCTCGCAGCCTAAGGAGCCCCTCATCCACGGATTCAAATGATTCTTTGGGCCACAAGATGGCGAGCAACATGCGCGCAAAATCTCGCATCTCCGGCCCCATTCCGGCGTGGAGGGGACCGTCTTTCGTTGCAAGTAAGGCGTATGCCTCGGCGCGCAAATGATCGTCGACTGAGATGAAAGCCTTCATGCGACCAAGCAAGTGCTTTCGCGTGTCCGCATCCCCAGACGGCTCATA
>CAIVOR010000057.1 GCA_903907615.1 uncultured Microbacteriaceae bacterium
CGAGGCCGGCGAAGAGATGTCGATTTTCAAGGCCATTCGTCGTGGCGACATTCTTCTTCACCACCCCTACGAGTCTTTTTCCACGAGCGTGCAGACCTTCCTTGAGCAGGCCGCCGTGGATCCCAAGGTGCTCGCCATCAAACAGACGCTCTACCGCACCTCGGGAGACAGCCCCATCGTCGCCGCGTTGATCAAGGCCGCCGAGTCTGGCAAGCAGGTTCTCGCGCTCGTCGAGGTTAAGGCCCGCTTCGACGAGGTTGCCAACATCTCGTGGGCGCGCAAGCTCGAAAAAGCGGGCGTTCACGTCGTATACGGCTTGGTGGGTCTCAAGACGCACTGCAAGCTCGCCCTCGTCATTCGCCAGGAAGACGGTGAGCTTCGCCACTACTCACACGTGGGAACCGGAAACTACAACCCCAAGACCAGCCGCATGTACGAAGACTTGGGGCTGCTCACGGCCGATCGCGCGGTGGGTCGCGACCTCACCCGGTTGTTCAACGAACTCAGCGGATACGCCATAGAGAAGAAGTTCAAGCGTCTGCTGGTAGCGCCGCGCTATCTGCGTAAGGGTCTGATCGAGGCCATCGAAAATGAGGCGGTCAACGCCCAGCAGGGTCGCCCCGCGGCCATCCGCATCAAGATCAACTCGATGGTTGACGAAGAGGTGATTGATGCTCTTTATCGCGCGAGCAACGCGGGCGTTCCCGTAGATATCTGGGTGCGCGGCATTTGTGCGCTTCGTCCCGGCGTTGCCGGATTCAGCGAGAACATCCGGGTGCGCTCGGTGCTGGGGCGCTATCTCGAACACTCGCGCGTCTTCATGTTTGCCAACAATGAGGAACCCATCGCCTACATCGGTAGTGCCGACATGATGCACCGCAACCTCGACCGACGTGTTGAGGCGCTCGTTCAGTTGTCTCGTCCCGAACACATCGACTACCTGAACGGACTTTTTGCGTTGGGCATGTCCGACAAGTCAATGACGTGGCACCTCGAATCCTCGGGAGAGTGGATCCGCCACCACGTGGACAGCGACGGCCACGACCTCATCAACGTGCAGGATGCCGTGATGGAGGGTATTGCGCATCGCCGAAAGGGAGGCGCCTCGTGACCCAGTTCGACCCCGACATCATTTATGCCGCTGGTGCGGTGTGCTGGCGCAGGAAGGGCGACAAGATTCTCGTCCTCGTGATCCATCGCACCCAGCGCAAGGATTACTCGTTCCCCAAGGGCAAGGTTGACCCCGGCGAGTTGCTCCCCGAGACGTGCGTACGCGAAATTGCCGAAGAGACCGGTTTTTCCATTTCATTGGGCGTTCCTGCCGGAGTAACAGAGTACGAGCTTCCGAATGGCAAACAGAAGGTCGTCCACTACTGGACCGCCCAGGTGTCGAACAAGACGGTGAAGCGCTCGACCTTCGTGGCCAATGATGAAGTGGATGGCCTCGAGTGGCTCACTATTGAGAAGGCACGCAAGCGTCTCTCGTATGACCCCGATCGGGTGATTCTTGACAACTTCGAATCGCTCGCCAAACAAGGGTGCCTTGAGACTTTTGCCCTCATCGTGCTCCGGCACGCCAAGGCCCTGGATCCGGCCACGTTCGTGGGAAAAGACCAGACCCGGCCCTTGTCGGACCGCGGGCGCCGTCAGGCGCAAGACATCGTTCTCGCCATCACTGCCTGGGAACCTCAAAAACTCATCTCGAGTTCGAGCCTGCGCTGTCGGCAAACGATTGAACCCCTGGCGCACACCATGAATAAGAAAGTGCGGTTTCGCGACGAAATCTCGCAGCACGCCTTCCTTGAGGATCGCGACGACGTTGCCCGATTGGTTGCCAAGCGCGTTGAAAAAAGACGCACCACCGTTATCTGCAGCCACGGTCCCGTGATTCCCGAGATCATCCGTGAGATTGCCGTGGCGACCGGCACGCC
>CAIVOR010000058.1 GCA_903907615.1 uncultured Microbacteriaceae bacterium
CACCTTCCTCAACATCTTCCGCAAGGTGGGTGGCGCGTTCGACATTGCCGACGACGGCATTCGGTTCTACCACCCCGGTGGAGAGCTCAAGCCCGTTGTGGTGGAGACCGATGTGCACCCCGGCTTCATGACCGACTGGCAGCAGCCGCTCGTGGTGGCGCTCACCAAGGCGCAGGGTGTCTCAATCGTGCACGAGACCGTGTACGAACAGCGATTCGGCTTTGTGGAGGCGCTGGTGCAGATGGGCGCCAACATTCAGTTGCACTCCGAGTGCCTGGGTTCGAGCCCGTGCCGATTCGGTCAACGCAACTTTGTGCACTCCGCCGTGATCTCGGGCCCCACGCCCCTGCACGGTGCCGATATTGAAATTCCCGACCTGCGCGGTGGCTTCAGCCACCTCATCGCCGCCCTCACGGCCGAAGGCACCTCGCGCGTGTCCAACGTGGGCATCATCAGCCGCGGCTACGAAAACTTCATCACCAAACTTCAGCAGCTGGGCGCCGACTTCAGTCTCGAGGCATAATCGTGGCGATTTCGGAGCGGGCCAAGCCCAGTATTTTCTGGATCTACGTGCCGATGGTGCTGCCCATCATCTCGTGGCTCGTAAAGTATCGCTTCTTTGACAAGACCAAGATCCCCCTCACGGGACCGCTCATCATCTCGCCCAACCACTACTCAAACATCGACCCCGTGGTGATTGGGGTGGCCGTGTGGCACATGGGTCGCAACCCGCGCTTCATGGCTAAGGCCAGCATCCTGCGCGTGCCCGTGCTCGGGTGGTTCCTCAAGCTCTCGGGGCAGATTCCCGTGGAGCGCGGCGGATCCATGAAGTCGCAGGCATCGCTCAAGGCGGCGCGCACGCTCGCGGAACGCGGGCAATCGGTAATCATCTACCCCGAAGGTTCGCTCACGCGTGACCCCGAGACCTGGCCCATGCGCGGCAAGAGCGGCGCGGTGCGGTTGGCGCTCGAGATGGGAATCCCCATCGTGCCCATTGCGCACTGGGGTACACAGGCGGTGATGGGTCGATACTCCAAGAAGATTTCATTCAGGCCCCGCCATAGAGTGGACATCAAGGTGGGCGACCCGCTCGACCTGTCGGCCTATGCCGGCAAGCCCCTCACCAATTCCGTCCTCACCGCGGCCACCAACGACCTGATGAACGCCATCACGGCCCTCTTGGAAGACCTGCGCGGCGAGAAGGCTCCCGCCACCCGGTGGGACCCGTCAGCGCACAACCAGGCAGAAACGGGAAAGTTTTGAGTCGCAGAAACGCACCTGAGCCAGGGCGTCGCGTTGCCGTCATCGGTGCGGGCAGCTGGGGTACCACGTTCGCCAAGGTGTTGGCGGATGCGGGCAACGACGTCACCCTGTGGGCGCGTCGCGCCGAGGTGGCGCGCGAAATTGAAGAGACGAAGCGCAACTCACGCTACCTCGAGGGCATCAACCTGCCGCGCAACCTGCACGCCACCAACGTTCTCGCGCAGGCCTTCAACGGTGCCGACGAGGTGTACTTTTGCGTTCCCAGTCAGGTGCTGCGCGAAAACCTGAGCGCCGCCGCGCGCGTGATGGAGCCGGGCACCATCGCGGTGAGCCTCATGAAGGGCGTGGAGAA
>CAIVOR010000059.1 GCA_903907615.1 uncultured Microbacteriaceae bacterium
TCCGCATCCAGCACGAAGGACTGCTGGTTGCTCTTCAGACTTTTGGTCACTGGTGACTCTCCTCACAAGGGGCAGCGTTGCCCACCCATGTTCTTCGCCCATCGTAACCCCGAATCGTCAGGACGGAACAAACAAACTCGGCGCTAGGCCTCGAGCTCGGCGGAGAGCACCAGCCAGCGTGCCTCAAGCGACACCGTCTCGTCGTCGTGCGCACGCAGTTCGTTCGTCAGTTCCGTGAGTGCCGCAAAGTTGCTCTGATCGGCCCGAGCCAGACGCTCGTGCACGTCGGCGCGCAACAGCTCAAGCTTGGCGAGTTTGCGATCGATGGCCTGCAGTTCTTTTTCGGCCGCGCGCCGTTCGGCGCCGCCGAGCGACAGGACCCGCTCCGCAGACCGACCCGCCGGTTGAGTAGTCGGCACAGCCGACGTATCGAAACCCGAGGCGGGGGATTTCGATACGCGCTCCGCGCTACTCAATCCGCTGGCGCCCTCAGCCTCTCTCACCGTGCCGGCTCGCAGTGCCAGATACTGATCGACTCCGCCGGTGAGGTGCCGGAGGTGGGCATCAATGATGGCGTACTGCTGATCGGTGACGCGCTCGAGCAGGTACCGGTCGTGTGAGACAACGATGAGCGTGCCGGGCCAGGTGTCGAGCAGGTCCTCCATGGCAACGAGCATGTCGGTGTCGAGGTCGTTGGTGGGCTCGTCGAGGATAAGCACGTTGGGCTCGTCAAGAAGAATCAGCATGAGCTGGAGTCGGCGGCGCTGCCCGCCCGACAGGTCCTTGACCGGGGTGGAGAGCTGTGCGCTCGTGAAACCCAGACGCTCGAGCAATTGACCGGGCGTCATTTCCTTGCCCTCGGTTTGATACGTGGACTTCTTGCGACCCACCACCTCGCTCACGCGGTCGTTCGCCATCTCGTCGAGTTCCGACAGCTGCTGGGTGAGCATGGCCACCTTGACGGTCTTGCCGCGCTTGACGCGGCCCGTCGTGGGGGCAAGGGAGCCGGCAACGAGCGAGAGCAGCGTGGACTTACCAGCACCGTTCACTCCCAAGATTCCCGTGCGCTCCCCCGGCGCTAAGCGCCAGGTGACATCAGACAGAACCGTGTGATCATCGAAGGTGACGCCGATGTTTTCGAGATCAACGACATCCTTGCCGAGGCGTTGCATCGCCATGCTGGCAAGCGCGACGGCGTTACGCGGTTCGGGTTCGTTGGCAATCAGTTCGTTGGCCGCATCGATGCGGAACTTGGGTTTGGCCGTGCGCGCCGGAGCACCGCGGCGCAACCACGCGAGTTCCTTGCGCATCAGGTTGCGCCGCTTGCCCTCGATGGTGGCATTCTGCCGGTCGCGCTCGAGGCGCTGAAGAATGTAGGCCGCGTATCCGCCTTCGAACGGCTCGACGATGCGGTCGTGCACCTCCCACGTGGTGTTGCACACCTCGTCGAGGAACCAGCGGTCGTGTGTGACGACAAGCAGTGCCCCCGCGCCCGCCGACCAGCGCGTCTTCAGGTGACCCGCCAACCAGGCGATGCCCTCTACGTCAAGGTGGTTGGTGGGCTCATCGAGAAAGAGCACGTCATCATCGCCGACGAGGAGTTGCGCCAGCGCCACGCGACGTCGCTGACCGCCCGAGAGCGAGCCGATGGTGGCATCCCACCCAACATCGTTGACGAGTCCGGCCAGCACGTCGCGAATCTGCGCGTTCGAGGCCCACTCGTGGTCGGCGGAGTCGCCCACGATGGCGTGCGCCACGGTATGCGAGTCATCGAGGCTGTCGCGCTGAGCGAGCACCCCGATGGTGAGATTGCGTCGCGAGGTGACCTGACCGCCGTCTGGCTCGAGCTGCCCCGAGAGGATGTTGAGCAGCGTGGACTTGCCGTCACCGTTGCGACCGACGAGTCCGATGCGGTCACCCTCGGCGACACCCAAGGTCACCGAATCAAAAACGACGCGTGTGGGGAATTCAATGTGGACCGCTTCGGCGCCGAGAAGATGGGCCATCAGTCGGTGACGAGTCTGGCGCCGTGAACCGGGCCGGTGGCGCGCACGGCGTTGAGACCGGCGGCCGAGAGCGACACGTGCAGTTCAATTGCCGACTCAGTGTCTTCGGCGAGGAAGGCCACCGTGGGACCCGAGCCCGAGACGATTCCCGCAAGTGCCCCCGAGCTTTCGCCCAGTTCAAGCGTCTCGACGAGCTCCGGCTCAAAGTGAAGTGCGGGGGCCTGCAGATCGTTGTGCAGCGCGTTGGCCAGCATGTGCGGGTCGCCGGCGCGCAGAGCTTGAAGCACATCGTTGCTCACGGCCGGCGAGGTGGGAGCCGGCGCAATGTCGCCCACGTGACGCGCGCGGTGTGCGTCGAGTTCGGCGTAGACCGCCGGAGTGGAGAGACCAAAGTCGGCCACCACGAGCACCCACTGAAAATTGCCCGTGGCCAACGCGGGGCTCAGCTGATCTCCGCGGCCGGTCCCGATCGCGGTTCCGCCCATAAGGGCAAACGGAACGTCAGCCCCGAGTTGCTTGCCGAGGTTGACGAGCTCGTCCCGATGCAGACCCAGTCCCCACAGGGCGTCGCACGCCACGAGCGTGGCAGCCGCGTCGGCCGAACCGCCGCCCATCCCGCCCGCTACGGGAACGTGCTTCTCGATTTCGAGGCGCACTCCGCCGGGAAGCTTGGCTTTCCGAGCCAGCAAGCGCGCCGCCTTGATGGCGAGGTTGTTCGCATCCGTGGGCACGTTCTCGACGTCGATGGATCCGCCGACGAACGAGACGGAGAAATCGTCGGCTGGGTAGGCCCGAACGTCCTCGTATAGCGACAGGGCCTGATAGGCGGTGGCTACATCGTGGTAGCCGTCATCCATGACAGCGCCCACCTTGAGGAAGACATTGACCTTGCCGGGGGCTCGCGCATGCGCGAACTCACTTACCGGCCCCGTTGTCATGGCTCAAATCTAGCCGACGCTGAGGAACGCAAAAAACTGACGGCCAACGCCTGCTCTCACCTGGACCACCGGCCCACCGACCGCAAAAAAGTTTCCCCCGCACACCGGAGTGTGCGGGGGAAACCTCGTGGGTCATTACTTGCGCAGCCTGCGACGCGCAGCGGCTACCTTAGCGCGCTGTTCCATGCCACTGAGACGAGCATCGAGATCGTCCATGAGCGAGGCAACTCGGTCGTTCGTCCACGCGAAGCGAAGCTTGCGGCGCGAGGCATAGACAAAGAACGCGAAGGCGAAGACAATCGCGGCCGAGACCGACACGATAATCGTCGTGCGCACCGTGGCACCCGTGTCTGGCAGCGCCGTGTCAACTGCCACCGACGTTCCCAGACCCGAATCGGCACACGGAAGTGGCGCCTCATCGAGACACGCGGAGAAGAGCAGGTCGAAATTCATCGAGTCCGTTGCAGCGGTCGAATACTCCGAGTTCACACCGAAACCGTTATCGATACCCATTTCACTCGGGGCATCGGGGTCCGGTGAGGTTGAGTAAGCATCCGGGAAATCAACGAAATCGTTGATAAAGCCATCGGTTGAGTCCGCACCACAATATGCGGCCGTATCACCCTCATCGGGGCAGTGGTAGTAGCCAGCCACCCAGTGAAGATTCTGACCCGCGGTCTGGCGGAAAGCCTCTATCTGGGTTCCTGCTTGGCTATAGACGCCGGCGACAGTCTGACCACCGGGGGTCACTCCGCCAAACTCGTAGCCGTAGTCACTGCCCTCGAGGTAAGAATCGGCGTACCAGTAAAGTCGGTGGCCGTAAGCGGCATAGTCACTACCCAGGCTCGTGAGATCGATCTTCACGTTCAAATACTCATTGGGGTATGTGTACGAAATCGTAAAATCGGCCGTGACCAGACCGGCGCCAGATCCGTAGGTCAGGTGGTTGACGACACTGCCACTTCGCCCCGAGTCGGTGAGTGCTGCTTCTGAGGTAAAAGAATCCCAGTCGACCTGATTATCTCCGGTATATGAACCGATGAAGAGCGACGTGGTTCCGTCGCTCAACGCAACAACGGGATAGCTAGAGACATTGGCGTAAGACGTGGGGTCCGGCAGATACGTGTCGTCATATAGCTGGCCGGTCCCGTTTCGGCCAATCTGGATGTTTCCAAAAGCAACATCAATCTTGAGGCCGTCGGATTCTGAGGTACCACCGGTCGCGTTGATGGTTTCGAGAACACCCGGGTCCGTGGCGGCGAAAGAAGGTGCGGCCACAATGGCCACACTCACAACGCCAATGCCCACACCGGCAAGAATCTTCTTAAGCATGTGAATCCTTATCTTATGGCGCAGGTTACCCTTCCAGAGGGTTGAGGGATGCGCAAAACTGAGTTGTTAACCCCATATTAGCCCTCAACCAACCTCAAAGCGAGACCTATGTGGAACGAACGGGACGCACCATCTACCGGCGGCGTGCCAGCCGAATAAAGTCGTCAACAATGAGCCGTTCACCCCGGTCGGTAGGCGCAATACCGGCGGCGATGAGCGCCTCCTCAGCCGCGGCCGATGAACCGAACGGGAGCGCGAGAGACTGGCGCAGCATCTTCCGTCGCTGCCCAAATGCCGCGTCCACCAGTTCGAAGGTGCGCTCGCGGAGCTCGAGATCACCGGGTTCTGGGTGGCGCTCGAACGCCACGAGCACGGAATCCACGTTGGGCACGGGCCAGAACACCTGTCGGCTCACCTTGCCCGCGACCCACCACTTGCCAAACCACGCGGCCTTCACGCTGGGCCCGCCATAGATCTTCCTTCCGGGGCTAGCCGCGAGCCGCTCCCCCACCTCCGACTGAACCATGACCAGA
>CAIVOR010000060.1 GCA_903907615.1 uncultured Microbacteriaceae bacterium
CAACATGCGTGTGCGCGAGAAGCGTAAGCGCTAACGACTCGCGGGCTTCCCGCACTACGCTCGATACAGGGAGGCGCCATGGAAGACGAATTCAAACGTCAAGCTGCGCAAAACGCGCCGCCGCACATGCCGCCGGCACACTTGCGGGATCCGGGCGATAACTGGGTCTATGCCCCCGACGGCACCAAGTATTGGGGCGCCTTCGGCGCATCGGGACTCTTGCTGTGGCATCCCGATCATGGAATCCTGTTGCAGCATCGGGCCACGTGGAGTCACAACGGCGGAACCTGGGCTCTGCCCGGCGGTGCCCGCCGTCAGCACGAATCGGCTGAGGATGCGGCCATGCGTGAGGCTGCCGAAGAGGCGGGCGTGCCCGGCAATCTTGTTACCGTTCTCTTTGTCAGCGTCTTTGATCTGAAGTATTGGTCGTACACCACGGTTGTGGCCAGAGCCGAAGAGCATTTCGAACCGGTCATGGGCGATGCCGAATCGCTCGAACTTGAGTGGGTGGCCGTTGACGAGGTGTCGACGCGCGACCTGCATCCCGGATTCGCTTCTTCGTGGCCCGCGCTTCGTGAGCGACTTCTCGAATTCGCGGCATAACGCTCACATGGGAATCGCGGAACACAAAGGATACGACAGGCTCGTCAACTTTACCGACGCCATTGTGGCGATTGCCGCGACGCTCCTGATTCTTCCCGTTGTCGATGCGGCGTCTCAACTGGGCAGCCATGACGCTGACGCATTCATCGAAGGCGTCTTCCCCGAATTCATCATGTTTGCGCTGAGTTTCGCGATCATCGCGAACTTTTGGCTGGAACATCACCGCCTCTTTCGCCTCATCGACAAGTTCGACACGTTTCTGATTTTCTTCAACTTCGTGTGGCTCTTCGGAATCGTGCTGATGCCCGTGCCAACGGCTCTGATCGTCGAAGGTAACGCTGACGACGTCGTTGCCGTGGCCTTCTATATCGGCACGATGATCCTGATTTCGCTGATGCACTTCGTGATGTGCAATCACGTGCGTCGCCACCCCGAATTCGAGCACGGGGCATCGAGGACGACCAATGGCTGGCTGTCGTCGCTGGTTGTGACCATATTCTTTGTTATTGCCCTGATTGCAGGTTTGGTCATTCCTCAATTTGGGCTCTGGGGTCTCGTTGGCATGTTCTTGATTCCCATCACCATGAAAATCATTCGCCGGTTCATGCCTGTGCGCCAGACCGCCGGCCGAAGCGCTGCCCGGCGATGACGTCGCCTCGCCACCCGCGTCGATTGCGATCTTGGATAGTGATTGTGGGGGCATGTGTTCTCGTAAGTGCCGGGTTGACGAGTTGCTCGCCTTCAGGCGGCGGGCTCGCGCCCGAGTCATCCTCAACGGTGACCGGTTCGGCGACTGACAGTTCCGACATCATCGCGGTCATCGGCGACTTCGGATCGGGAGACGAGAACGAGCGGGCTGTCGCTGACCTCATTGCGGCACGTAATGCAGACGCCGTTGTGACCACGGGCGACAACGTCTATTCGAACGCGGGATACGCCACACTGGTCGGTGACTTCTACGGTCCCTTCGTTGCTACCGGAACGTTCTATCCGGCCACGGGCAATCACGATTACGAACAGGGTATTGCGGCCTTTGACGACTACTTCGGCTACCTGAAGGGCCAGAGGGACTACACCGTCACGCTCGGTGACACGGAATTCTTCATCCTCGACGGCGATCAAGGATTAGCCTCGCTGGATGCCAACCACAATCAGGAAGCCTGGCTGCGCAACGTGGTCGGGGCGTCGATTGCCACTTACAAGATTGTGGTCGTGCACTATCCGCCGTATTCGTCGGGGGACCGCCACGGTTCGACGTCCGATTACCAGTGGGACTTCGCGGGCATGGGCGTGACTCTCGTGCTCTCGGGCCACGATCACCTCTATGAGCGGATTGAGTCCGGGGGAGTGACCTACGTGGTGAACGGTGCGGGCGGCAAGACGCTCTACGCGTGTGGTGACCGGGTGAGTGGTTCGGCCCTATGTTTCGATGCCAATTTCGGCGCGCTCTTCTTGTCATCCACGCCTGAGGGTCTTGGTGGGGAATTCGTGGAGGCCGACAGCACGGTGGTCGACGGCTTCACCATCCCGACCACACGCTGAAACTTTGTCCGTCAACGACGTGGGCCCCTCTCCGTGAAGAGAGGGGCCCACGTCGTTGTGTGCCTTAGGCGCGGGCTCGGCGTCGCAGAGCCACAACGAGTGCGACACCGGCGAGCATGAGCGTACCGGCACCCAGTGCCAGAGGAGCCGCGTTGAGGCCCGTGTCGGGAAGCGCCAGTGACGAGCGGCAGTTGAAGTTGACGACCTTGGTGGGGTCGGCAATGCCAACCATCGCCTGGTCGCAGTTCCATCCGCCGGCCTCAGCAAATGCCACTGCGTCTTGAGAGGCAACGAGTGCGTTAGCGTTCGTTTCAGCATCGTTTGCACCAAGAAGGAAGAGGTACGTGCGGTTCATAACGACGACCGAAACTTCTTGGGCGACGGCGAGGGCGGGTAGTTCAAACGAAAAGTAAGCTCTTTCTCCCGCGTTTCCATTAGCGGCGTCCCCACCCAGGGGAGGGTTTCCAAACAGAGTGCTGTGCACCTGCGCATCGGGGCCATTTACTTGCATCACGTTCGCTCCGGTGAATGACGGGTTACACGGCGTTGCTGGGCAGTCGGCAACAAAAATGTTATCGGCTTCGGTGAGAACGTCGTTTGCG
>CAIVOR010000061.1 GCA_903907615.1 uncultured Microbacteriaceae bacterium
CCGAGTAAGGATAATCTCATGAGGCGACGCGCCCTTGCCATGTTTTCCGCTCTCGCGCTTGTGGTTGTGCCGCTCAGTGCCTGCAGTGCCGGCCCTGATCGGGAGGCGGCAATTCCGTGGGACATCGTCGTACAGGGTACGAACGGTGCGGCAACGAAGGTTGCTCCCTGTGGTGACTACTCAGAGCAATTGTCGTGCGTCGTTGATCCGTCTCAGACGCACGCCACTGTTCTGAACGGAAGCTCCGTCCTTTTTGCCGCGGCAGATCACAAACCGGCGTCGAAGGCGACAATCACCAAGGTGTGCTGGTCGCCTGCCGGCGAAGTGGAACCGAGTGATTGCGACACCGATGGCAAGCCCATGACTCCCGGCCTGGTAACGCAGACCACCATCTCGGGATTCCCGGCCATTTCTCTTGCCGCGACAAAGATCCCCGACCCGAGCCCTGACGCTCCCGAAGACGGCGTTTATCCGCTCCCCGCCGCCATCTACCTCACCGTGGATGGCCGTGACGTCGTAGTCGAGATTGCCTGCTGCACCACGCTTCGCTAGGGAGACACGACGGTCGGCGTCAGGCGCGCGCTGATATCCTGAGAGCGACCGGACTTGTACCGTGTCACGGGGCGGTAGCTCAGCTGGTTAGAGCAGCGGACTCATAATCCGTCGGTCACGGGTTCAAGTCCCGTCCGCCCTACGTCGACACAATGCCGCTCGCCGCTATCCCTTGCGTGAGGTAGTTACCGCATATCCGCCGGCCGTACCTGGGCTCGAACCGAACTGTGACTGAGCGATGACTCGCACCTGATACACGGATCGCTGCGCGAGACCGGTGATAACAGTAGAGGTCACCAAGGTCCCGCCCGATGTGGCGGTAATCTGTTTGCTCTGCCATGCCGAGGACGTGCTCTTGCGATATTCGACGCGGTACGCGGTGAGCGGTGCGCCGTTAGTGCTCGCCGGTGCCGTCCACGATACGGTCGCCGTGGTGCCAGTTGTGGAGACGCTGACGCTCCGGGGGGCAGTTGGAATGCCAGTCAGGGTTGTCGCGTTGGTCACGGCCGAGACTGTGCCGTTTCCGACGCTGTTATGAGCGGTCACCCGGAAGGAGTATCGCGTGTTTGCCGACAGCCCCGTGACGGTGGTGCTTGTCGAGGGAGATGTTGCCGTGACCGATCGCCACGTGCTCAGTGTCGAGGGGCGATACTCAACCAGGTAACTGTCGATGCTCGCGCCACCGTTCGCGCTGGGCACCGTCCACGTTACGGTCGCCGCCGTGGCGGTGAGGTTCGATACCGCGGGCGTTCCGGGTGCTGACGGAGCCACAGGGGCTGGTGGGGTCGGAGTCGGTGTTGGCGTCGGCGTCACGGGCGGACTCGTGGGGTCCGTCCCCAGCGCGAGGTTCTGAATGTTGAGCGTCAGGTTGGGGCTACACGATGACAGCGCGCAATTTGACTTGCCGGCAGCCACGATGGCCGCGGTCACTTCGGCGGCTGTCTTCGTGGGGTTTGCTGCGATGTACAGGGCGGCCACGCCGGCGGCGTGGGGGCTGGCCATGGATGTTCCCGAAATCGTGGCGGTGCCGGAACCCAACCACAGCGAGGTAATGCTCTCGCCAGGCGCGTAGACGTCGACGCACGTGCCGTAATTGCTGAAATAGGCTGCGGTCAGGCTGTTGGTGAGGGCGCCCACCGTGAGGGCTTTGGACGCCGAGGCGGGGGAGGCACCGCAGGCGTCGACGGCGCTGTTACCTGCGGCAACCGCAGAGACGACTCCAGCGTCGACGGCGGCGTCCACGGCGGTGTTGAGGTAGCTTGCGTATCCACCTCCAAGGCTCATGTTGAGCACAGCGGTCTTGCCGGGCGTCTTAGCGGAAATTGCATAGTTCACGCCCGCCAGGACGTTCGACATACTGCCCGATCCGTTGCAGTCGAGCACACGAACAGGGATCATCGTGGCCTTGCTCGCCACTCCGTAAACCGACGAACCAACCGTGCCGGCCACGTGTGTGCCGTGGCCGTTGCAGTCCACCCAGGTTCCGAGTCCGGTGAAATCACGGGCACGGGTTGTGTCGAGAGTGCCGCCAAAATCGGCGGGACGGTTGGAGACACCCGTGTCGATGATGAAAACGTCAACTCCCGTGCCGGCCGAGTCGGGGTACGTGTAGGTCGAGTCTGCGGGAGCGGTCACTTGGTCGAGTGCCGAGATTCCCCAGGTGGCACCGGAGCGCAGCGCGGACATGGTGACGATGCTGTCCGGCACGATCTGTGCCTGTGGGTTTTCGGTCTGAATCGCGGCCACCTCGCTGGCTGACAATGTGACGGCCACGCCGTCAATCGCGCGCGTGTACACGTGATCCGGGGTTTCGCCGATCTGCGACAAGTCGGTGACGAGCGGGGCGACCTGGCCATCGGGGACGCTGATGATGTAGGTGGACTCATCTGCCGCGACCGCCGGCAGGGCGGAACTTGCGGCGACGATGGCGCCAGCGGCGACAGCACACAGAACGGAACTCAGGAGGGCACGTCGTTTCATGTGGATAGTCAATCAGGTCACTGCGCCGGCAATTGCCAAGAAACGTCCAATAAACGTTCACCGTTCTTCGAGGATTTCTGGCCCCCATTGCGGCTGGTCTGAGGTTTGCGTGTGTGTCAGCCGGGGTGCCACCGCCGGTTTCGCTAGGTTTTAGCACGTGACCGATAACGTACCCACCGCTGAAGAGTTGTACGCCACATTTCGCCAACGGCGACACGAATCCGTGATCCTGCCGCAGGGAAACCTCGCTCTCACGAATACGGCATGGTTTTATGGCGAACCGGGGGTCGAGGAACAGGTCTGGGGTGTGCCGGGGTGGTGGGCGACGCTTCCGGGTGATGAGCCGGGAGTCGCTTTTCGTGCCGAGGCTGCCGACGGTGTTCTCGTTGATGATCAGCTCGTCGACGGAACCGTTGTCGTTCGGGCAAAGAATGATTCCGCGCCGTCATCGATTGTCTTCGCGGAGGGCGTCACGGCCTTTGTGATTGCGAGCGAAGAGGGACGATATGCGCTGCGGGTCTGGAACGCTCAGTCCGAGGACATCGCCAACTTTGGCGGCATTGATGCCTTTCCCTACAATCCCGACTGGGTGATCCAGGCTACGTTCACACCGATTGAGGGCGGACGCGCCGTGGGAGTGGACCACCTCAAGGACGAGGGAAAGACGCGCGAGAAGATCATCCCCGCCGATATTTCATTCACGCACGGGGGAGTGGACTACTCGATCGAAGCATTCCAGGAGGGGCGCGCCCTGCTCCTTGTGTTTTCCGACGCGACGAGCGGCGACTCCACTTACAGCGTCGGCAGGTTTCTCATGTGTGCCCCCAATGCCGATGGAACCATCACGCTCGACTTCAACCGGGCGTATCTTCCGCCCTGCGCTTTTAGCTATAACTTCAACTGCCCCATGCCGCCAGAAGCTAATCGCTTCAGTTTTGCCATTGAGGCAGGAGAAAAGAACGTGCTCAACCGCGAGGGTGGCCTCCTGCACTAAGACTTCGGCAGAGCAGACCCGTCGGCCGGTTTGAGAGGACGACGACCGCGCTTGGGGCGCTCAGCCGAGAGTCCCCATCCGTGTTCGCTTGTCGTCGATACCTCGGTACGTGAGCGGTCCACAATCGAGCGGACTGTGTGGGCAAGGTCTTCTTCGGCCAGGGCGAGCAGCCATGCGGTGCGCGCCTTGGCGTCGTCGCCGGCGGGAGGCTCGGGGAGTTCGCCGAATGAGAATGACAGAGCGTCAAAAGCGGGAACCGGATTCACGTGCGGCAACGAGCGCACCATGAAGACAAGATCGAGGAGATCGGCCCACGCGGTATCCCGACTAACTCCCTCGGGCTCGAGCCAGGCAGCTATCTCGGCTGATACGGAGTCGGTCAACTGATAAAGGGGGAGACCATCGCTGGTTTGGCCGCCAGTCACCACCTTGTCGTCTCGCACGAGGCGATCGAGGGTGCTGTAGATCTGCCCCACGTTCGTTGCGGCACGATGCGGGGCACGCGACGTGAGTTCTGCATGAAGTTGGAGGCCATACTGGGGACCCAGCGACATGATGGCAAGCAGGCAGTCGCGAACGGACATTGCGTGCCTCCTTGCCTGCAATCGAGCGTGAGTCTCCACAATACTCTACTGGGTGAGACTTTAGCGCCAGATGTAAGAATTGTGATACTCGGTAGATAAAACGTTAAACTAGTCATCGAGTATATATATAAGCCGTATACTAAAAAGACAGTATACTCAGTATCTATTTAGCATTAACTACATACTCGTTATGTATTAAAGATATATACTCGGTATGTTGTTGCTCGACCGGGTAGTCAGCGCATTCTCAGGCTCGCGTTGCGAATTCCGCGCCGTCGTGTGACACTAATGGTGCTGTATCACGTTTCGAATGGTCGTTGGGGAAGACGAACCAACTAAGAAACGGATACCCGCATGTTCAGCAATAGCAGTGGTGTGATTCAGATCCACTCAGCACCCAAAGCCCTCACGTCTCACGTGGAGTGGGCTATTTCTGGTGTCTTAGGCTCACCCGTGCATCTGCGCTGGGAACAGCAGCCCGTCGCACCCGCCATGCTCTGTGTGGCGCAAAAGTGGGCCGGCCCGGCCGGATCAGCGGCACGCATTGCCTCGGCGCTCTTCGGCTGGCGGGAACTGCGTTTTGAGATTTCTGAAGACGCGACCGCGCCCAACGATGGAACGCACTTCATGCACACGCCGACACTCGGCATCCATCGCGTTCATGTGGATGCCACGGGATCGACCTACATTACGGAAGCGCGATTGCAGCGACTCTGCGACGAGTCGGGAGACAGCATGGCTGCGTTCCGGGAATCCGTTGCTCAGGAGCTGGGTCGCGCATGGGACGACGAACTAGACGTGTTTCGGGCCCGCATCATGGATCGCAGCGTGACCTGGTTACACAGCGTCGGCTAGGGGTAAGAGCGGAAAGCAGCCACGGCGTTGTGTCCACCAAAGCCGAATGAGTTACTGATAGCCACGAGCGACCCCTCGGGAAGCTGACGGGGCGAGGTCACGACGTCCAGGACAATTTCGGGATCTTGGTTGTCCAAGTTGATTGTGGGTGGCACCGTGCGCGTGTGGAGCGCCATCACGGTGAACAGCGCTTCGATGGCGCCGGCGCCACCGAGAAGGTGTCCTGTGGCGCCCTTGGTGGCGGTCACGGCGATGTTCTTGAGGTGATCGCCGAAGACGCGCTTGAGGGCGTTGTACTCCGCAATATCGCCGACCGGTGTACTCGTGGCGTGAGCGTTGATGTGCACGACATCCGTGAGCGCTGCGCCGCCAATTTCAATGGCCGTCTTCATAGCGCGGGCCGCGGCAGAACCTTCGGGATCCGGTGCGGTGATGTGATACGCGTCGCTGGTCACAGCACCGCCAATGACCTCCGCGTAGATGCGTGCTCCGCGCGCAAGTGCGTGCTCTTCCGTCTCGAGGACAAGCGCCGCAGCGCCCTCGCCCAAGACAAATCCGTCGCGGTCAACGTCGTAGGGGCGCGAGGCGCGCGTGGGATCGTCGTTGCGCTTGCTGAGTGCCTGCATGGCGGCAAAGGAGGCCAGGGGCAACGGGTGAACGGCGGCTTCAGATCCGCCCGCAATAATCACGTCGGCGTAGCCGGCACGAAGGTGCTCGACGGCGTTCACAATGGACTCGGTGCTGGAGGCGCAGGCGGAGACGACAGTGCGGATTCCCGCGCGCGCGTGGAGATCCATTCCCACGGCAGCAGCTGGTCCGTTGGGCATGAGCATGGGCACCGTCATGGGCATCACGCGGCGCGGGCCCTTTTGGCGGAGGTCTTCCCACGCGTTGACGAGCGTCCAGATGCCACCAATTCCGGTGGCCCAGTCCACGGCGAGGCGTCCGGGGTCAACAGTGGGGCTACCGGCATCCGCAAAGGCTTCGCGACCGGCAATCAACGCATACTGGCTCGACGGGTCGAGTCGCTTGACCTCAACGCGTTCCAAAATTTCGTCGGGGTTCTGAACAACCTGAGCGGCAAACGTGACGGGAAGGTCAAGTTCGGCTACGTAGTCCTTCTCGATGGTGCGCGCACCAGACTTGCCCGCGAGGAGGTTGTTCCAGGTATCGGTGGCGTTGACGCCCAGCGGAGTGAACGCGCCGATTCCAGTGACAACAATCTTCTGGTGAGCCATGAGAGAGAACATCCCTTCGTGAAAACCTCGGCAGTTCCCGAGGGGCTATCAAAGAAAAGAAGACGGGGGCCGGCGCGTCGACTGTTGTCGCGGCGACGACCCCCGTCCCATGGTCTTTAGCCTGCAGCCTTGACGATGTAGTTGACCGCGTCTCCCACGGTCTTGAGGTTCGCAACATCCTCGTCGGGGATCTTGACGTCAAACTTCTCTTCGGCGTTGACCACAATCGTCATCATCGAGATGCTGTCGATGTCGAGGTCGTCGGTGAAGGACTTGTCGAGGGCGATGGTGTCGGTGGCGATACCGGTCTCGTCGTTGACGAGTTCAGCAAGACCGCTCAAAACTTCTTCGGTGGACAGTGCCATCAGTGTTTTCTCCTTGATTTCTGATTCTGGGGAATGCTCCACAAGTTTACGTCGTGGTGGCGCTCTTGACGGACATTTCTGGGTTAGGGCAAGACAACCACTTGCGCGCCGAAAACGAGGCCCGCACCGAAACCAATCTGGAGGGCGAGGCCACCGCTGAGCTCCGGGTGCTCGGCAAGGAGGCGGTGCGTGGCCAGCGGAATTGAGGCG
>CAIVOR010000062.1 GCA_903907615.1 uncultured Microbacteriaceae bacterium
ACGCGGTGCATGTCAAAACGATTAGCATCGGTGAATTTTGCGGGATCACGGTTCGCGGCGGCGACGACGAGCGATAGTGGTGCGCCAGCGGGGACAGTGACCCCGTTGTAAGTCAAATCCTTGCGCGGATGGGCAGCGACGACTCCAATCGGCGCAATCCAACGAAAGCTCTCTCGAAGCGCGGTCGGAGCAAATTCATCAGGCAACGCCTGCAACTCGCTTAGTTGATTGGGCTCATTGAGGAGCCCCCAGAACGTGGTCGCGACCGAATGTCCTGGTTCCTGAAACGCCCCCAAAATTATGACGCGAATCGACGGCATCACCTCGTCGAACGTGCGGGGACCTTCCCCATCCTGCAAACCCACGTGAAGCATGTGCGACAACAGAGTGTCGTCTGGCGTCGTGCGAAGGCGAGCGATTTTGTCGCCCATATATGAATCGATTTCGCGAATAGTCGAGTCCGCTCTGATACTCGCTTCGTTTTCGCCCTCTTTGTTCGACAGGCCGCCACTGAGGGCCTCGAACCAGCGAACCAAAGTCTCGTCGTCCACGTCGTCGAACCCGAGTCGATTCCCGACAACCCGAACGCTTATTTTGTTGAACAGGTCGACGGCGAGGTCACCGCGTCCCTGCGGGGCAATCGCGTCGATGTAACGAATGACGGTGTCGCGCCCACCGTCGACGAGGAATCGGGCGACGGGACCGGCCTTGAGCGACTGGTCGATTCCCTCACGAAGGCCTCTGTGTTTCTCGCCCGACATCGTCAAAATGCTAGGGCCGCCGAAAAACTCTTGGTCAACGGGATGACCTGGTGCGAGTTGCACCGAGTCTTTGAGCGCACCGATGGCGCGACAGTCATCCCACGACGTGACGAGCCATTCGTCGATCTGGGGTACATAGACAATCGGCGCGATTTTTCGGAGCTCGTCGTAGACCGGATACGGGTCGGCGTTCAGGGCGTCTAAGGTAATTGCGGATGCGTCAATCATTCGACATCCTTCCAGGGGCTGATGTTGGTTATTTTACCGACTGACTGCTGATGGGGACAGTCACAGTCCCCACAGAAAACTAGGCGAAACCTGATCTTAAAAATGTCTCGAGCTCAGATTCTTGTGGCCTCATGGATTTGTCGGGTTGTTTCAAAGTAGTTCACGACTATTGATTCATCCTTGAAAAACTCGGTCGCACTGTGCGTCGGGCGATTTTCAAAACCAAGTGCCAAAAGTAACGTGATGGAAGGTGAATTGCGGCTGTCGCAGCATGCGCAGACAGAGATTGCCCTCAGCTCGTCGAACAGAAAATCGAGAAGTCGGCGAACCGCCTCGCGAGCGATGCCGTTTCCCTGATTTTTGGTGGCTAATGTAAAGCCAATCTCAAACGACAGCTCGGCGGTGTCGATGGTGTGCAGCGCTAAATCGCCGAGCAATTCACCAGTCTCCCGATCATGAATTGCTAGTTGCAACCAGTTACCCGGTGCGGGGAGTACGACACCCTCCTGTGACTGAACGAGGTCAACGCCGTGTTGTGCCGAATAGTCCGTATCCCAACTCTGAAGGCGAGCGATTTCCGGGTCCTTCCGGTATCGGACGAATTCGTCCACGTCTCGCATAGTCAGCGGTTCAATGCTGACGCGCGGAGTCATAAGTGGAAAGGGCATGAGCACAGGGTAACCCGACTGTTCCACGCCAACGTCAGTATCGAACTTTTCGAGGGGTTAGTTTGTGTAGGCCCCGTCGGGATCGAACCGACGACCCACGGATTAAAAGTCCGTGATTTTGGCGAACGCACGCTGAGGCTTCTCAGTTTGCTCAATGTTTCATTGGGGATTATCAGCCGTGAATAGGCATGAGTAATTATGAATGGTCGTTGGTTTCGGGGATGAGAAGGGGATTTGAAGAATAGTTGCTTAGGCTTGACTCTGGAACGGAAACGAGGTTGATTTCAATGGTGAATGTTGGAGCCAACAATTCTGAATCCACTCCGACAAAGAGTGCCGTTTCTTCAACCGGCCGAACTGACTCGTCGCAGTTGTTCAAT
>CAIVOR010000063.1 GCA_903907615.1 uncultured Microbacteriaceae bacterium
CCAGCTGCCAGACGCACCCTGTCCAGTCGGTGCCGGTGGCACTGATGGTAAACGTCTCGAGAGACGCGACGGAAGCCTTGCTTGACGTGAGAGCGGTGACCGTACCCACGGCCATCGCGGGGGTGGTGGCAACTACCGAGAGCCCACCGATCATGGCGGCAATGGTGATGCCGAGTCCAATTTTTCGAATCATTCTTTCCTCATTCATAGGGCTTGCTTGCGCAAGCAACCAAAACTTACTCACACCATATTAGTGCAAAAGTGAAGTGAATTTAGGGTTGGCAAATGAGGAGATGGTGATTTGTTTCTCGGTTAGCCCGCGAGGGCCCCGCCGTCGACGCGCAGCACCATGCCCGTAACGAAGCCGGACTCGTCTGAGGCGAGGAACACCACCGGGCCAGCAACATCTGAGGCCTGAGCCATCTCGAACCAAGGCTGGAATTCCTTGATGTGCGCGGCACCGTGAGGGTCTTCCCAGAACGGACGCGTCATGGCCGTAGGGATGTATCCCGGGGCAACGGCGTTAACGCCGATCCCGAGGGGCGCACACTCGATGGCCAGCGACCGAGTGAGCGCGTGAACGCCACCCTTGGTGACCGAGTAAATGCTGAGATCGGCTTGACCGCCGTCTGCCGACACGGAGCCCAGATTGATGATCTGCCCGCGCGAGCGTCCCACCACCGACTGGTTCATCATGTGCGACTTTGCCACCTTGCAGCCCAACCAGGTGCCAACGAGGTTGATCTGCAGGGCAAGATTCAGATCGTCAACACTGCACGACTCGAGGGGCCCAAGTCCGACTCCAATGCCGGCATTGTTGACCCAGACGTCGATGCGACCGAACTCCTCAACGGCGGCAGTGCCGAGAGCTATCATCTGTGCTTCGTCGGTGACATCCGTCTTCACAAAGATCGACTTGTGAAACTTGCGCGTGAGCAACTCGTGAGTGGGCACCGTCGGGTCGTCGTCGTAGCCCCCCTCGCGGGGAAGCTCGGTAACGTCGGCGCACACCACGTGGGCTCCCTCGGCGGCAAGCGCCAGGGCAATTTCGCGACCGTTACCCGAGCTTGATCCGGTGACCACCGCGATGCGCGAGGCGAGTCTGGGTGTTGACATATCTAATACTCCGATGCTCTGAGGGGACGGCTAGCGACGCGCTGTCTTTAGCGCTCGAATACCTGCTCGCCGGCAAACCACGTTTGCGTCACCGTGACGTCGGCGAGGTCGGTCGCGGGGATGTTCCACGGGTTGCGATCGAGCACAATAAAGTCGGCGGACTTGCCCACCTCGAGTGAGCCGGTCGTGTCGCTGAGTCCCATGGCTTTCGACGACGCGGTTGTGTACACGGCGATGGCCTCATCAAGGGTGAGGGCTTGCTCGACCCACAGGGTGCCGGGAAACTCCCCCGAGGGGTCGGCGCGCGTCACGAGTCCCTCGATACCCACCCACGGGTTGGGCAGGGGGATGACGGGCCAGTCGGATCCACCAACAACTACTCCGCCCGCGGCGATAATCGACCGGTTGGGCTGCATGCGCGTGGCGCGCTCTTCGCCGATGACCAGCTTGATGGCCTCGAAGATGACGCCGGGGTACCACAGCGTGGGTGAGATATCCGCGGTGACCTGAAGGCTGGCCATGCGGGGGATATCGGCGACCGATACAAACTGACCGTGCGCGATGTGCAGGGGAGTGGTGTGTCCGGCAGCGCGCACCTTCTCTGCCGCGTCGAGCACGTGCCGCACCGAGCCGTCGCCCGTGCAGTGAACTTTTGCTCCGAGACCAGCCTGGGCTGCACGGAGCAGCCAGTCGGTGAGTTCTTCTACCGACATGGTGATTTCGCCATGGAAGTGAGCTCCGTGTGACTCGGTGGGCAAGTAGGGCTCGAGGAAGCACGCGGTGAGGGTCGGCGGGATGCCGTCGAGAAAAATCTTGATGAAGTCGGGACGGTGGTGCTCGGTGCGGAACGGTTCGCCGCCCCACACCAGTCCGTCGCCGATGGGGTCGGCATCAAAGATCATGTTGTTGGCCATCAGGCACGAGACGACCCACGATTTGAGGCGGCCCTCGTCTTCGAGTTTCTTGAAGGCGGCTAGCAGGTCGAGGCTCACGCCCGCATCCATGAACGCGGTGACGCCGTAGGAGTGCAGAATCTGCATGCCGCGCTCGCTCGTGTTGGCCCACAACTCGGTCGTCATAGGGTTGAGCTCGTTCATCACTTTTTCGACAATCAGCCCGGCGGTTTCGAACAGCAGCCCACTGGGCTCGCTGCCACCGGGGTAGCGCACGATCGTTCCGTCGACCGGGTCGGGCGTGCTGGCATCGATGCCCGCAAGCTCAAGTGCTCGTGAGTTGGCCCACTTGTTGTGATGGCTGTCGTCGACCAGCAGAACCGGACGACCGCCGGCCGCCTCGTCGATGCGCTGCTTGGCCTCGGGTTCGCTCAGCTCGGCAATGAGCGTGCTGCCCCAGGACCCGCCCACGACCCAGGCGCCCTCCGGCAACTCGAGTGCGTAGGCGCGGATCATCTCAACAATTTGATCGAGCGACGCGGTGGGCAGAAACTCGATCTCCATAAGATCGGCCTTGCCGGCAATCTGGTGGTGGTTGTGGGCATCGTGAAGTCCGGGCATCACCGTAGCTCCACCCATGTCGACCACCTGCGTGTCGGCTCCGTGAAATTCGTCGTGCAGCTCTTCCACAGAGCCGACTCCCACGACCTTGCCGTTGCGAATGGCCAAGGCACTCGCCACGGGTGAGGCCGGATTCAGTGTGGCGATATGCGCGTTGCGAATAATCAGGTCGGCGTTTGACATACGTTCTCCGGTGGGGTCGGGCGAGTGGCTATAGGTGTTGAGTTGCTAGGGATGTTGAGTGGCCGAGCTCACCACAGTGCCGGATCCAGATCCGACGGATACTCGGCCTTGGCGAGTTTCTTGCCGTGCGCGCCAAACGTGAACATCACGGGTGAGGTGCCGGATTCATCCAAGCCAAACAGGGCGCCGTGTGACCGCAGGTTGGCGGGATCGCGGTGGTCAGCAATCGTCACGGCCGCGCACGGGATAACTTTCTCCCGCCAGGCAAATACGTAAAAGCCGGGGCGCACCTCGTAGGTGGTCTGCTCGTCGGTGTCGGCCAGCGTCTTTTCTGGGCCGGCGAGGCAGTGCCAGGTGTACCAGTGTTCCGAGAGGTAGACGTGCTCGTAGGCGTGCACCTCGGAGTAGCGCCACCACGCGCGGTAACCCACGAGGGCGTTTGTCGGAGTGGGCATGGGGCCGGGAGTCGCATGACCCTCAATCACGAAGGGCATGAATCGCTGCGTCACGCGCACCGGTGTTTGACCTTCGGGGCCAATCACGGTGATGACGGACAGCCCCGTTCCGGCCGCAAAATCGATGAACAGGGCAATCGCTTCGTCGTCGCGGTGTTCCGATTTCACCTGCACATAGATGAGGTCATCATCCACGTCGAACGCCTCGTAGTTCGTACTGGACGAGTTCTCACCGTCGGGACCGTTCACCGTCCACGTGAGACGTCCGCCGTCGAAACTGTTCGTCACGGTCACGGCACCACCGGCCATCACACACGTGAAGGCACGACCTTCGAGCGCCGACGAGTGCGGCGCACGGAACGCATCGAAGCCCGGGGCTAGCTCATCGAGGGGCAACCACAGGTCGGTATCGGCGGGCGTATTGGTGGGAGCTTCAGACATCGTTGTCCTTCCTGATCCCTATTTTGTCAGTGCTCGTGGTTACACGTACACGCGTCGGTTCCACACCTGCCGGATCCACAGCACGTGCACGATGTATTTGCGCCGTCGGGCAGGTTTAGCGCGGGGTTCACGTCGAAGAAGCCGAAGGGCTTGAACAGGAAGCCCGAGTAGTCGACGGGCATCACGGGCCAGTCCTCGGTGCGCGGAATGTGGGTGGGGCCGAACTGGTGCCACAGCACGATGTCTTCGTTGACGATGGAGTCGCCTCGGGCCACATACTCGGGCAGGCCTGCTCCACCAGCGTGCTGGTTGGGGTACATGCCGGCCGGCCAGATTTCGTTGGGTTCGTATTTCGTCACCCACAAGTGCTGCGTGGCAAACGCGGCGCGCCTGGCCACCGACGACTCGGGCTGCGCCATCAACACCGGGTAGCCCTGGGGGATGAGCTGGTACTGAGTGGAGGCGCCCGTGTAGTTGGTGCGATGCCCGCTCGTGACGTGCCAGGTGCGTAGAGCCGGGTTGTTGGCCAGTCGGCCACCCTCGGTCTGGAGCGTGTTCACGGTGTAGGTGAACGCGTTGCCGTGCGGGTTCTCGGGCCCCATGGGCACGCCCACAACTTCAACTTCATCAACCGAGTTGTCGAGTCCGTCGACAGCGACGTCGAGACGAGCCGAGAATAGGTGCTGGTGCACGGGGGCAAACAGCCCGGGAGCAATCTCGTGGGCGTGCGGGTCGTGCGAACCGGGGATGCCGGCGCCGTTGAAGACCACGCCGGTTGCCTTGGCCTCCACCTGAATGGTGCCGTCGAGGTACAGGTACCAGAAGAACCCGTAGTCGTAGTTGCCGATGGTGGCGAAGTACGAAATCACGAACCGGCGCGAGCGACGGGAGTCCGAATTGCCGTCCAGATCCGTGTGCTTCCAAATCACCCCGTAGTCCTCTTCGTGCATGCACACGGCTTGACCCACCACGATGGGGTGGCCGTGGTCGTCGGCGGCCACGCCGTCGAAGTAGTGAATCACGCCGAGACAGTCGCAGCCCAAGACGAGCGAATTGGCATTTTTTCCGAGGAGGTACTCGCCCGCATCGAAGTAGCTAATCCAGTAGCGGTTGATGCTCTTGTCGCCGTAGGGCACCACCATCTCGGGAACCGAGGCGCGGTAGAGCACGGACCGGTCCTCGCCCTGGTCGTTGAAGGTGACCTGGTTGAGCACGAGCCCCTCGCGCGAGTTGAACGAGACCCGGAACTTCCAGTTCTCCCATTCGACGAGCGATCCGTTCACGGTGAAGCTGGGCCCCTCGGGTTGCGTGATCTCGAGCGGCCGCAGTGTCTCGCGCGCGGGACCCACGGTTCCCACGTCGTAGTTGCCCGATCCGGTGGGCGTGGGCACGTCGCCCTCGTCCTGCACGCGCACCACCTCACCCTTGGTGAGGTCAATGGTGACCAGCAGGCCCTCAACGGGATGTGCCCAGGGCGAATCGTCCGGCGTATCGCGCAAGAACGTGAGCGAGCGAATCATGCGCCGACCGATTTCGTCTTCGAACCCGAAGTAGCCGGGTGCGAGTGGGGCGCAGAAAATGTCGTCAACGTTCGTAATGCCGCGGCGCGCGATGGCGGCTTGCCACTCGGGGTGTGCCTTGACGAGCGCTTCGACCCGCTCGTACTCCTCGAACAGGTAGGGCGGCTGACCGTAGGGGTGCTCGTCGCTCTTCACCTTGGTTTGCGACACAATCTTCTCGTCGGTCACCGACACCACCACCTCGTGCGAGATTCCTGTGGACGTGTCGAGCATCACATAGAGGATGCTGCGGTCGAACGGCTTGCCCGGCTTCCACGCGAAGGTGGCCTTCTTGTCGGGTTCCACCGGAAGGACGGCGGGAAACCGCACGGTATCGGTGATCAGTCCGGCAGCTTCGATGATGCTGCGGCCGAGAGAAATCTCAGCCTCGGTGAGTGGATCAAGGGGGTGGGTGACCTCGGTGATGCGCGTAACGCGCTTGCCGTGACGATGAGAGGTGTCGGCCATGGTGACTCCTTGGGCTCAGAACGGGGGATCAGGGTCAATTGTTGCGCCGGGGTTGCTGACAAACGTCCTGACGCGAGAATACCTCCATCTAAGCACTTGCTTAATAATGAAGGGAAGAGGCATGTTGGGGTTCTGCGGTTCAGGAATCCGCCTCTCGCACGAGTCCCTCTCTATAGTTGAGAAACACTAAGGAGTCACCGTGGACCTGAATCTCGCCGGCCGCCGCGTCATCATTATCGGCGGTAGTTCGGGCATCGGCCGAGCGAGCGCGCTGGCGTTTGCCGCCGAGGGCGCCCACGTGGGCATTGTCAGCAGGGATGAGGTCGGCATGACGCGCACGTGCGAACTCGCTGCCGCGCAGGGCTTCGACCTGGCCACCGCCACAGCAGACGTGACCGACGCCGAGGCTCTTGAACATGCCTTCGCCAGACTGGCTCAGCAATTGGGAGGCGTCGACGCGGTCGTGCACTGCGCGGCCATTTCGGGTCCGGTGGGGCGAACACTAGCGGACGTGAGCGTTGACGAAATTCGCCAGACCATCGACATCAATGTGGTGGGTGCGTTTCTCGTGGCCAGAACCGCCCAACCCCTGCTGGCTCAGGCAACGCTCCCCACGCTCGTCATGATCGGCAGTGACTCGGCATTCGTGGCCTCGCCCGACATGGTCGTCTACAACGCGTCCAAGGCGGCCATCGTTCATATGGCCCGCTCACTCGCCGTGGAGTGGGAGCCTCAGGGCATCCGCGTCAACACGGTCAGCCCGTCCATTGTCGATACTCCTATGTCGCGAGCCGACCTCGGGATTGGCGACGAAGGCTTTGCCGGAGTCGACTTTCCGGTGCTCAGTGCCGACGATGTGGCCCGGGGCGTGCTCTACCTGTCGTCGAGTGCGTCTCGCGGCGTCAACGGCCACACGTTACTGATGGATTTTGGCTACAGCGCGCGATCATCGTTTCCGGCATAGGACATGACGTCGTCCCACAAGACGCCGAGCGTGCGTTGGATGGTCTCGCGAGGCACGCCCGCGAGTCGCTGAAGAACGAGACCGTCAAGGGCGGCGAAGGCGTAGCGAGCGCGATCCTCAGAAAAGGCGCCTCCCAGCGCCCGTCGCAGCGACGCCGCGAGGGTCGTGACGTAGTCGTCGTAGAGGCGCGACACGCGCTCGGCGATCTCGGGTCGCCGACGGGCCGCGAGAACCATCTCGTACACAAAGATTTCTCGGTCGGAGTTTGCCGCGAGCATGGCGCCCAGCGAATCGATAAAGCCTTCTCGGCTGTCGGGGAACTCGTCCAGGTGTGAGATGTCGATTGACTCGTGAACGGCCTGATCGAAGGCGGCCTCAATGAGAGCGTCGCGACTGCCAAAGTAGTGGGCGATGAGGGAGTTGTTGACACCCGC
>CAIVOR010000064.1 GCA_903907615.1 uncultured Microbacteriaceae bacterium
CACGGTGCCCGTCAGCCCAATCTCATGTGCCCTCACGGACTCTGCGTAGATGACCAGTTTTCCGGTCAGTTCTTGTGCTGTCGTGCTCTTGATGTCACCCATGTCCTCGGCAAGTGACGTCGCCGCAGCAAACTCATTCGTGATCGAGGTGGAGAGCGCCGACTGTACGTTCCACGATGTGACAACAGCAAACGCCCCGAGAAACACGAATCCTCCGCCAATGATCGCCAAGGCTTCTTTGCCGAAGTCGGCCGACTCGGGATCACGATCGCGACGACGTGTGAGTGCAAATGCGCCAAACATGAGGGCGGCCAATGGCAGGGCAATAATCACCAAGAGCAACCAAGGCGACAGGTTGAGGAAAGCTACAAAAGGATTTTCAGTCTCGGTCACTGTTTTACCGTAGTGGAGTCAAATTAACGGCAAGTAACGTGCAGGAAGCCCTCCGAGAGATAGGCTCGTTTAGCAATAATTAGAGGGCTTTAAGGATGTCTTCCACGCGCTCCTTGGCGTCTCCAAACAGCATGTGCGCGTTCTCGCGGAAGAATAGCGGGTTTTGCACGCCGGCGTAGCCAGAGCTCATAGACCGCTTGAATACGATCACGTTGCTGGCTTCCCAGACGTGAAGGACAGGCATGCCGGCGATCGGGCTGCCCGGGTCTTCTGCCGCCGCCGGGTTGCACGTGTCATTGGCGCCAATCACCAGGACGACTGACGTCGAGGCAAAATCGTCGTTGATCTCGTCCAGCTCGAGCACGATGTCGTAAGGCACCTTGGCCTCGGCCAGTAGCACGTTCATGTGGCCGGGGAGACGACCCGCCACCGGGTGAATACCAAACCGCACCTTCACGCCCTTTGCCATGAGCTGGCTCGCCAACTCGGCAACAGGGTACTGAGCCTGGGCCACGGCCATACCGTAACCGGGAGTGATGATTACAGAGTCGGCGGCCGACAGCATCTCGGCGACCGAGGCGGCATCCATCTCCTGGATTTCGCCCGTCTCCTCTTCACCCTCAGCGGCCGGCTTTTCAATACCAAAGCCACCGGCGATCACCGAGATGAACGAGCGGTTCATGGCCCGACACATGATGTACGACAGGTACGCACCCGAGGAACCCACGAGCGCACCGGTGACGATGAGCAGGTCGTTGTTGAGTAGGAATCCGGCCGCCGCAGCAGCCCAGCCCGAGTAGCTGTTCAGCATGGAAACCACGACGGGCATGTCGCCACCACCGATGGAGGCCACGAGGTGCCAGCCGAGGAGAAGTGCCAGTGCCGTGACCGCAATCAGCAACCACAGGTCTGGTGTGATGACGTACCAGGCGGTGAGGCCCACGAACACGACGAGCGCGCCGATATTGAGGGCGTTCTTGCCGGGGAGCATGAGCGGTCGGCTCGAGATTCGCGCCGAGAGCTTGAGGAACGCGACAATCGAGCCGGTAAACGTGACGGCACCAATGAAGACACCGATGAAGACCTCGGCGTGGTGGATGCCGAGGAGGTTGGCCGGGACGTCTTCCGATGCCAGAGCGCCGTTCCAGCCGACGAGAACAGCAGCCAGACCCACGAAGCTGTGCAGGAGTGCAATCAGCTCGGGCATGCCGGTCATGGCCACAACGCGAGCGCGCCACAGGCCGATACCGGCACCAATGAGAATCACAACCACGAGTAGCCCGAGGCCGATCAAGACCTGAGGGGTTCCCAAGAGGTTGAGAACAAGCGATGCAACGGTGGCCACGAGGGCGAGCACCATTCCCACGATTCCGAAAGCCAGTCCGCCGCGGGACGTCTCATGCTTGCTCAGACCAGCAAGGCTCATGATGAACATCAGCGCGGCCACGATGTACGTGGCGGTCATCAGCATTTCGACGTTCATCGCGGACCTCCCTTGCTAAACATCTTGAGCATTCGGCCGGTGACGGCGAAGCCACCGAAGATGTTGATGGAGGCCAGCAGAACGCCTACGGCCGCGAGAATCTGTACAACGAGGTTGGGTGAGGCCAGCTGGGCGATGGCGCCCACTACCACGATGCCCGAGATGGCGTTGGTCACGCTCATCAGTGGGGTGTGGAGGGCGTGGTGAACCTTGCCGATGACATAGAAGCCCACCACGACCGACAGCATGAGCACGAGGAAGTGCTGCGGCAGCGGTGCGGGGGCAAAGGTGCAAATCGCAAGAAGCGCGAGCAGCCCGACACCAATGAGCACGCCCTTGCCGCCGCGCGACATGGTCTTCTTGGGCTTTGGCTCGGGCCTGTCGACTTCTGCCGCCGCGGCCGGAGCCGCGGAGACCTGCACGGGCGGGGGCGGCCACGTAATGCTGCCCTCCTGCACGACCGTGACCGCGCGCTGAACGACATCGTCAAAGTCAAGGTGCAGGTGGCCATCCTTGGCGGGCGTCAGCAACTTGAGCAGGTTGAGCATGTTGGTACCGAAAAGCTGCGACGCCTGCTGGGGAAGTCGACCGGCGAGGTCCGTGTAACCCAGAATGACGACACCGTTGTCGGTCACGATGCGCTCGCCCGCAACCGATCCGGCCACGTTGCCACCCATACCTGCGGCCATATCAACAATGACACTGCCCGGTTTCATGCTCGCCACGTCGGCCGCGGTCAGCAGCTTGGGAGCGGGACGTCCGGGAATCAGGGCCGTCGTGATGATGATGTCGACATCGAGGGCCTGCTCTGAATACACCTCGGCGGCACGACGGTCGTAGGCCTCGCTGGTCGCCTTGGCGTAGCCGTCTGAGGACTCCATCTTTTCGTCCACCTCAACGGCAACGTACTCGCCACCGATAGAGCGCACCTGATCGGCCACCTCGGGTCGAGGGTCGGTTGCCCGCACAATGGCGCCCAGGCTCGAGGCAGCTCCGATGGCTGCGAGACCGGCCACACCGGCGCCAGCCACGAGAACCTTGGCGGGAGCGACCTTGCCGGCCGCGGTCACCTGACCCATGAAGAGGCGTCCAAACTCGTGGGCCGACTCAATCACCGCACGGTATCCGGCGAGGTTGGCCATGGAGCTGAGCACATCCATCGACTGGGCGCGCGAAATTCGTGGCACGGCATCAAGGGCGAGGGCGGTAACGCCGCGCTTGGCCAGGGCGTCAAGAAGTTCGGGACGCAGGGCGGGACTGAGGAGGCTAATGAGGGTCGTCCCGGCGGAGAGCTTCTCGATTTCCTTGTCCGTGGGGGCGTTAACCTTCATGACGATGTCGGCCGACCACGCCTGGGCTGTGGTCACGATGCTCGCGCCAGCCTTCTCGTACTGGGCATCGGGGGATGCAGACTTGGCGCCGGCGCCCTTCTCGACGAGGACCTCGTAACCCAGGGCAATGATCTTTGCGACCGTGTCGGGTGTCGCCGCAACCCGCGTCTCGCCTGCCTGCTCGCACACCACACCGATGCGTGTCATCTGATCGCTCCTCAACGCTGAAAACGTACTTCCCTATCCTAGATTCCAGCGAGCGTTACCCGAGACAGATTCTGCCGAGCTGTCATGGTCAATATGAGACACCGAGTAGATGTGGCGGCCGCGTATTCGCTCGGCTCACGCCCTCTTAGCGAATTCATAGGGTCACCATAGAGAATTGCGGGTATCGGCTCTCTAGCCTCGGTTCAGCAGCTTCCCAGCTGACACAACCCCGAAAAGAATCGAGAACCCATGCAACGCACACGCACTGCCGCGGCCATTGTGGCTTCGGCGCTCAGTGTCACTCTCACCGTCACCGCTCTCACGGCGGGAGCCATCTCGGCAAACGCGGCGACGGTCACTCGCTCCCCCCAACAACAGAATCCTGCTCCCGCGCCGAATAACGCCGCGCGACCCGCGCCGGCTCCCGCACCGAGTGCCCGACCGACCAGCGCCCCCTCAGCAGCCGAACCGCGCTACTCGTTTAACGGCACCGGCAACAATCTGGCTCACCCTGAGTGGGGATCGTTCAAGCTCGGATTTGTTCGGCTCTCGCCACAGGCCTACGCCGATGGCCTCTCTCGCATGGCCGGCGCCAACCGACCCAGTGCCCGTGCCGTTTCCAACGCCATCAGCGCCCAAAGCACCAGCGTCGTCAACAACCGCAATCTGACCGACATGGTTTACGTCTTTGGCCAGTTCCTCGACCACGACATCACGCGGACCATCGCCAACACCGGTGATACTCAGCCCATCACGGTACCCACTGGCGATCCGCAGTTTGATCCCACGTCTTCGGGCACAGCGACGATTCCCTTTACGCGCTCCAGCTTCGTGCCGGGTTCCGGCAAAGCGACAACCGGTGCCCGCCAGCAGAACAACTGGGTGACCGCCTTCATCGACGGCTCGCAGGTGTACGGGTCGGACGGCGAGCGAGCTCGCGCATTGCGCACCATGTCCGGCGGACAGATGAAGACGAGCGAGGGCAACATGCTCCCGTTCAACACGCTCGGTCTTGAGAACGACAATGACGCGCATCAGGTTGCCGATGCCCAACTGTTTTTGGCCGGCGACGTTCGCGCCAACGAGAACCCCGGTTTGACCTCGCTGCACACCCTGTTCGTTCGTGAGCACAACCGCATCGCAACATCGCTCGCCGCGGCAAATCCCCGTCTGGACGATGACCAGCTCTACCAGAAGGCCCGTCGGACCGTCATTGCTGAGATGCAGTGGATCGTCTACAACGAGTACCTGCCCGCACTCCTCGGCTCCTCGGCAATGCCCGCTTACAGCGGCTACAAGGCCACGGTAAATCCCTCAATCTCCAACGAGTTCTCGACGGCCGCTTACCGATTCGGTCACAGCATGCTCGATGACGAGGTCGGACGTCTCAACAACGACGGCACCGAAGTCTCGGGTGGCGCCTTGGAGTTGGCGCAGTCCTTCTTCAACCCCACTGTCTTCGACACGGCTCTTCCCAATCACGAGGGCGACATTGATCCCTTCTTGAAGTCGGAGAGCACCGGGCGCGCACAGGAAGTGGACGTTCTGCTCGATGACGCCGTGCGCAACTTCCTGTTTGGTCCTCCCGGAGCTGGCGGACTGGACCTCGCCGCACTCAACATTCAGCGAGGACGCGATCACGGCCTGGCCGATTACAACACAATGCGCGCCTCGTTTGGCCTCGCCAAGGTGACGAGCTTCGCGCAGATCACGTCCGACGCCACGCTCGCCGCCAAGCTCCAGGCCACCTATGGCACCGTGAACAACATCGATGCGTGGGTCGGCGGTTTGGCCGAAAACCACGTCGCGGGTGGATCACTCGGCCCGCTCTTCACCAAGGTGATTGCCGACCAGTTCACGCGCCTGCGCAGCGGTGACCGACTCTACTTCGAGGCATGGATGACGCCGGCAGATGTTGCCAGCATCAAGGGCACGTCCCTGTCATCCATCATCAGGGCCAACACATCGCTCACTACGGTGCTGCGAAACGTGTTCATCGCTCCGTAACACGAACGCGTCACGTCTGCGGACGTGTCAGAGACCGCGCCCCCACGAAACTCGGGTTTCGTGGGGGCGTTGTTTCAGCGGCAGGTAACCCGCCCCTGTCACAATGAAGCATGAGACTCTTTCGCCGCATCATGATCTGGCTACTGGTTGCCGGCGTCTTGTCCTTCATCGTGGTTCCGCTCCTCATTCCCGCCACCACCACCGGAACGATGACCAACCGTGCAGTGTCGACAAGCGGTGAATTCGTCTCACTCAACGGCCTCGATGTTCACATTGAGAAGCGGGACTACTCAGGAGCGTGTGATTGCAACGCCCCACTTATCGTTCTCATGCACGGTTTTGGCGCCAGCACGTTTTCGTGGCGCGACGTTATCACTCCCCTCTCGGCCTCCGGCACCGTGGTCGCCTACGACCGACCCGGGTTTGGTTTCACCGAACGTCCCACATCGTGGACGGGCGAGAACCCGTATGGCTTTGCCGGAAACTTCGCACTGCTCGACGCAATCATCGAACGATTCGGGGCAGGCAAAGAAGTCGTGCTTGTGGGGCACTCAGCAGGTGGGCAACTTGCCGCCGAATACACGCGCCTCAATCCGGCTAAGGTTCAGCGCTTGGTCTTGGCCGATCCAGCTATTCTCACCACCGGCGCGGGACCGGAGTGGCTCAATGTCGTGTTGAGAATTCCACAAATGGATTCCCTGGGGCCGCTTCTCGTCGCGGGAATCGCGTCATCCGGAGATGACCTTCTCCGGCAGAGCTATGACAACCAGGCCGCCCTCACGCCTGAGGTATACGACGGCTACCACCAACCCCTGAAAGTCATTGGCTGGGAGCGAGGCTTCTGGGAGTTCACCACAGCGCCCCGCGCCAATGACCTCGTGGCAAACCTGGCAACCATTGCCACGCCTACCCTGCTCATCACCGGCGACAACGACACGGTTGTTCCGACGTCGGATACCGAGGAGCTCGCCACGCTCATGCCGAACACCACACTCGTCGTTATCTCCCAGTCGGGGCACTTACCTCAGGAAGAGCAGGCAGCGTTATTTGCGACAGCACTTACAGATTGGCTCACTCGCGAGCAATAAAGGTGCGCCAGATAACGTCGTCAATCAGCCCCGCCCAGTTCTCCTCGTCGATGCGAACTGCGGCGACGTCATCGATGACGTGGCCCAGCGTGTAGGCCTGGATAAAGAGAGCGACCGCGGTGGGATCAAGTTCCGGGCGGAACCACCCACGTGCCTGAGCGAAGACCACGAGCTCGGCGAGTTCCGCCGTGAGGCGGTCTTGTTCTGTGGCCAGTCGTTCGCGAAAGCGATCCTGTCGGCCGGCCAACGCTAAGGCCTGAACGCGAGACATGCGGTGTGCGGCTGCGGACCGTGCTTGAGTTTGTCGCGTGACCCGCGCCAAGGCAACCACTAATTCGTCAAGATTCGTGACCGTTTCGGCAATCGATCGAAGGCTGTGCGTGCTCACATCGACGTACTGTGAAAAGTCACGGGCGATGGCGACTTCTACCAGATCGCCGAGGTCGGCAAAGTGGTGATATAGCGAACCGTGGGAAATACCGGAAGCCTTCAAAACATCAACGACCTGAATCTGGTCGGGGGCGCGCGTTTGGAGCAGCTCAAGTGTTGTGGCAACCAGAGCTTCGCTGGTGGGGTGGGGTCCTCGAGCCATGTCACGCCTTTCCTCGCATTATTTTATGGGAGACTCAGCGGCCTGTTGGACCGTCGCCGGCCGAACCTCACCTTCCGTGGCGCACTCGACATATCCGCAGAGCGGAAACTACGAGTGCGCTAATGCCGACTTCAGGGTGAGGATGAGCGTAACAACGGCAGAACTCACCAAGGGGGGACATCATGCGGAGAAGCACACAACGGGGATTATGGGGCGTCGCGATTATCGCCACGACGATTCTTCTCACGGGATGCGCCCCGGGGTTCAGTCCGACCACGCCTACGCCATCCGAGTCAGCAAGCACGTCGTCAACTGCGACTCCGCTCCCCACCGTGACCACTCCCCCGGTCGCCTCTGCATTTCCGTGCACTCAACCCACCCCCACGGGTGCTGCACCCACGGCCGACGAGTTAGAGAACTATCGAGCCGTGATTGTGTCGGCCAACACGCAACCGATGTCAACACACGCCTGTGACACGGTCACATTCATCATTTCAGGATCCGAGTGTTGCGGTCCGCTCGACCGGGATAACGCCCTTGTCCAATGGGGCGACTGGCTCGGGATGAAATCGGACTGGAACTTTTCACCTGACCCAGCGCTCGTGGCTGAGTGGCGCACGCACGCCTACGCACAATACGTTCCTGAAGGGTCCCTCATCGCCGTTAGCAACACCGATGGTGTGATGACCTCCGTGATTTTTGACGGCAACATAATTACGGGCCTGTTTATGGCTTCACTCGAAGAAATGTCGCACTAAACGCCGGCCTCGAGTAACGTCGCCCAGCGGGCTAGGGCGCTTGGCCGGGTTGCTGTCCCGGCGCCTGTCCCGGTTCCTGACCCGGTTCTTCGCCCGGGGCTGGGGCGGGCAACGAGCCCTCCTGCCCATCGTTGAGACCCAGGTTTGCCCCACCCTCAGAAACCGACGTGATGAACATGTCGATTGTCTTGGACGACTCAACGGAGACGTTCACCGGCGACTGCAGAATGAGCACCGCGACAATCATGGCCACGGTCACGACGGTTGTCGATCCGCCGTAGAAGTACTTAAGCCACGGAATGCGCGATGCCGGATAGAGCCCGATTCCCAGAAGCAAGAGAATGGCAGACAGCCCGAGCATGACGTTCATCGCAACCGGCAGGTTGGGGACACTGATCGTGAGGCGATCCTTGCGGGCATCCTTGACGGCTTCCATGTGCGCGTAAAGGTTGTCGACCTGATGTGCGGTGAGGCCGGGAGATTCGGCCGTGGCGGTCACATCGACTTCGATGAGAGCGAGGGCCTTTTGAGCTTCTGGATTCGACGCCACAACGCCTTGAGTACCGATCTCCGTGTCACGGACGAGAGTGGCGTAATCCGACAGAGCAAGCGCGATCGTGCGCGAGGATTCTCGAGGAATGCTGCCGAGATCCTCTGCCAGGGCGGTCACCGACGTAAACTCGCTCGTCACGCTCGACTCAAGCCGCGACTGTGTGTCCCACGACGTCACGACGGCGAAAGCACCGACAAAAATGAAGGCGCCACCAACCACGGCCAGGGCGGAATTGGCAAAGTCCGTGAAGTCGCTGTCTGCCCCGCGCCGAAGACTAAACAGAATTCCAAGCCACATGATGAGGCACGCAGGAATCGCAATGATCACCACCAAGACAAGAGGCGGCAGGTTCACGAAGGCTTCGTAGGCATCAGGTGTGGGAGGCATTCTCACACCCTATTGCACACCCCTCACGGCGCGCGTCGTATGTCTGACGTGAACCCGTGACGAGCCACAGGCGTCACGAGATGTCAGGAATGTCTCTCCGTCGCGGTGACTTCGGAGGCCATTTGTTGCGGGTCATCATCGAGGTCGGCGCGCTCAAACGCGACGGTTCTCGGTAGCTCAAGATGAAGATCCGTGCCGATGCACAACTCAAGGGTGCCCCGCATCACCGCGAAGTCGAGCACGTGACCCCCCTGGGTGCGGTCCTCATCGATGAAGTGCGCGTGGTCGCCGGCGATACCGATGCCCTGCTGAAAGACCGGTGTGCGAAACCCCACGATGTCACCCGTGACTTTCGGAAAGACCTGAACGGGCTCTCCCTTTGTTACCTCGACGAGTCGGCGATAGGGCATCGTCTGGCGTGCCACCGTGCGAGTGCGGACGAAGTCAAAGTCGCCCGAAATTCGATAGGCGTAGAGATAGTTATCCGACGGGGTGAGGGCCACAATCAGGTCGCGTAACTGTTCGGACGAGTGCGGTTCATCAAGCGACTGACTGACGTGCACCTCGAACCGTGTCACGACGGCAAAGGGCGATAGTTGCGCCGGGGACACTGTTCCCACGCTTCCGTCGCTCGACAACCGGTAGCACGTGCCGTCAAGGATAAGCATCTCGCCATCGAGTGCGTTGAAGGTGCCCACGCCAAAGTCTCCCCGGGTCAGGAGGTGCTCAACCGAGCAATCACCGTCATAGATGCCGTCGAGCAAGGCGCCCATCGTGCCCGTCTGAAATACCTCGTGCCGGCCGAGCGCACGGTGGGCCGCGTGCTGAGGTGCCATCTAGCGCAGCGTCTTTTCGCCACCAGAAACGCGCTGAGCAACCCAAATGGGAACGATCGACACAATGATCATGACAACGGCGATGACAGTGACGATGGGTGCCTGCGTGGGGCGGAACATGTTGTCGAGGATGAAAATCGGCAACGTGGTAACCCCTTGACCCGCCGTAAAGGTGGTCACGATGATTTCGTCGAAACTGAGCGCGAACGCCAGGAGACCGCCCGCAAACAGCGCGGAGCGCAACTGGGGAAATGTGACAAGACGGAACGTTGTCCACATTCCGGCCCCGAGGTCGCTCGACGCCTCTTCAAGACTCGTGCCCAGGCGTCGCAATCGAGCAATGACGTTGTTGAAGACGACCACGACACAGAAAGTGGCGTGCGCGATCACGATGGTCCATATGGACAGGGGTACGCCCAAGATTGTGCGGAAGAAGTTGTTGAGCGCAATACCGGTCAGGATGCCCGGAAGTGCGATGGGCAGAATCACCAGCAGACTGATGGCGTCCCGACCAAAAAACTTAAACCGCTGAAGGGCGAACGAGATGAGCGTGCCCAGGATCAGAGCGACCACCGTGGCAATCAGACCCACGTAAACGCTGGTGCCCACCGCCTCAAGGGCGCCGGCACTCCGAAACGCCTTTCCCCACCATTCCAGAGTCAACGATCGTGGCGGCCACGACATTGTGCGGCTGCTGTTGAACGAGTTGATCAGAACTACCAGAAGGGGCACATAAACAATGACGAGCACCAGTGTGGTGGCGATTCCCAAGATGGCTCGAGCTGATTTCGTGAGTCTCATGCGCGCCTACAGGTTGTCCAGCGCGCCCGTGCGGCGAACCGCCATCAGGTAGCCAAAGATGATGACGATGGGAATAAGGGAAATGGCCGCGGCCAAGGGGAGGTTGTTGGCCGTTCCCACATTGGTATAAACGAGGTTGCCCAGCATCTGGTTGGCGCCGCCGACAATGTTGACCGTGATGTAGTCACCGAGAGACAGGCAAAAGCTAAAGATTGACCCCGCGATGACGGCGGGCCAGATCATGGGCATCACAATGTGTCGAATCGTGGACCACGACTTTGCCCCCAGGTCTCCCGACGCCTCAAGGAGCGAGTTCGGTACTCGCTCGAGGCCGGCATAAATGGGCAGGATGACGTACGGCAACCACAGGTACGCGAGGGTGATGACGGTGGCGGGAAGACCGAAGCCCGGGCTCTCGAGGCCAAAGGGCTGAAGGATCCATGAGAGCAGGCCGTCTCCCGAGAGGATTGAACGCCACGCGTAGACCTTCACGAGATAGCTGGCCCACAGGGGCATGAGGACGGCGATGGTGAGAAAACGTTGCCATCGCGTCGAAGCGATCTTGGCCATAAAAAACGCGATGGGCAGAGCCAGAGCAACATCGATGATGGTCACCAGGGCGGCGACTCCCACGGTGCGCAGTGTGACCGCGTGATAGAGGGAGCCGGTGACGACGGTGACGATGTTCTTGAAGGTCCAGTCCACCCGGACATCACCCGTGTAACTGTCAACGGTCCAGAAGGCGGTGATGAGAAGAGTGGCCAGCGCCACGATGTAGACGACGATGAGCCACGTCAGCGGAGCCGACAGCAACAGGCCGAGCCGTAACCGCGGATGGCGCGACAGGACTACCGACGCACGACGGGCTGCGGTGTCCCGAGGAGGGAGCACCGCAGCCGCGCCGAGGCGCGACGACGAATCGTCGCGTGTCATGTGTTAACCCTTAATTTCCTGCCACGCAGCAGTCCACTGCGAGTAGTCCGTGCAGGTAACGTCGGTGCGTCCATCGAGGCACTCTGCTACGGGAGTAGTCCAGTAGTAGAGCTTCTCTGAGAAGCCGGCGTCGCCAGCGTTGAAGGCGTCGCAGTCTTCGCGGAAGTCACAGGCCTTGGGGTTGGCCGGAGCCTCACCGAAGTAGCCGGTGGCTGCACCGTTGGCCTCGGGGCTGATGATGTAGTTCATCCAGGCGTAAGCACAGTTGGGGTTAGCCGACTTGGACGAAATCATCCAGGTGTCCGACCATCCGGTTGCTCCCTCTTCGGGCAGAACGGCCTTAACCGTTGCCGTCTCGTCGAGGTAGTTCATGATGACCTGCCACGTGGTGGAGGCTACCGTCGTGCCCGAGTTGAGTGCGTCAATCGCCTTAAGGTAGTCGCTCCAGTACTCACCAACGTTGGCGCGCTGACCCTTGAGCAGATCAACGGCGGCAGCGAGCTGCGTTTCGTCGAGCGCGTAGGGGTTGGTGATCTCAAGCTCGGGGTTGTGAGCCATGAGGTACACAGCGGCGTCCGCGATGTAAATGGGCGAGTCGTATGCCGAGATTTTTCCCTTGTAGGGCGACTCGGCGTCGAAGACGACACCCCATGAGGTGGGAGCGGGCGAAACAACCTCGGTGTTGTAGGCGAGGAGGTTGGCACCGTAGCCGTGGGGCACACCGTACGACTGGCCGTCAACCGTGTTCCACTGACGATCCTTGAGGTAGTCGTAAACGTCGGCGTAGTTGGGGATGAGGTCGAGGTTTACCGGAGCAACCTCGCCACCAGCGATCAGGCGGAGCGTTGCATCGCCCGATGCCGAGACCAGGTCGTAATCGCCCGTCTTCATGAGGCTCACGGCCTCATCCGACGTGCCGAAGGTCTTGGTGTTGACCTGGCAGTTGGTGGCTTCCTCGAAGGGGGTTACCCAGTCGTAGGCCGGGTCGTTGGTGCCGTCCTCGGCGTAGCCGGGCCAGATGAG
>CAIVOR010000065.1 GCA_903907615.1 uncultured Microbacteriaceae bacterium
AGAGTTTTATGCCAACGCCTCCATCGGTGAGTTCTGGGTGGGCCCGCGGCCCTCGGCGACCACGGTGGCCGGTGAACTCGGCCTCGCCACCGCGCACATCGATACGCTCGCGGAGGCGCTCACCACGAAGGTTCCCACGGTCGTCATTCGGGAGCCCGATCCGGGTGTCACCGACCTCGTGGACGGTCTTGATCGCACACCGGCAGATGTCGAGCGCGATACCGAACTGGCACGGGTTCTCTCGGAAATGCGGCTTATTAAAGACGATTACGAAATAGACCAGATGCGCCGTGCCGTCACCGCCACCCACCTCGGTTTCTCCGACATCGCGCGCGTCCTGCCGGCCATCGGCGGTCAGGTGCGGGGTGAGCGCATCATCGAGGGTGCCTTCGCCACGCGTGCCCGCCTCGAGGGCAACGGCCTGGGCTACAACACCATCGCCGCATCCGGCACGCACGCGTGCATCCTGCACTGGGAACGCAACGATGGTTCCGTGGGAGTGGACGATTTGGTTCTCATCGACGCGGGCGTTGAGCTCGAGAGCTACTACACCGCGGACATCACACGCACGCTTCCCGTGTCGGGGCGATTTAGCCCCGCGCAACGCCAGGTCTACGAAGCGGTCCTCGAGGCGGCCGACGCCGCGTTTGCCATCGTCCGACCGGGCATCACGTTCAGCGAGGTTCACCAGACGGCCATGGCGGTGATTGCGCGCAAGACCGCCGAGTGGGGACTGCTTCCCGTGACGGCCGAGGAGGCACTGGCTCCCGAAAACCAGCACCACCGCCGCTACATGGTGCACGGGACGAGTCACCACTTGGGTCTTGACGTGCACGACTGCGCACACGCGCGTCGCACGATGTACCAAGACGGCGTGGTCACCGAGGGAATGGTGTTCACCATCGAGCCCGGTCTGTACTTTCAGCCGGATGACCTCACGGTGCCCGAGGAACTCCGCGGCATCGGGGTACGAATCGAAGATGACATCCTGGTCACCGCGACGGGCGCCGAAAACCTGTCCGCGGGAATCCCCCGCACCGTGGCCGAAGTTGAGGCGTGGATTAAGCCCACGCGGTAAGTTGGTCTCATGACCTCGGCGCGCGTATTCGTGGCCCGATTGGCGGGCTGCAACGTCTTTGACCCCGTGGGTGACCGCGTGGGTCGCGTTCGCGATGCCATTGTGGTGTACCGCGCGACGGCTGCGCCCCGCGTTGTCGGCCTCATGGTGGAGATTCCCGGCAAGCGTCGCGTGTTTGTCTCCATCGGTCGCGTGGCCTCCATTACCAACGGACAGGTCATCACGTCCGGCCTGATCAACGTGCGACGGTTCGAACAGCGTGGTGGTGAGGTGCGCCTGATCACCGAGCTCCTCGGCCGCAAGGTGAGCTTCAACGACGGCTCCGGAGCCGGCACCATCGAAGACATCGCGATCACCGAGACCGCTGCTGGCGACTGGAACGTCTCCCAGGTGTTTGTTCGACGACCGCGTGCCGGTGGCTCACCCTTCTCCAAGGGACCCACCACTCTGGTCGAGTGGTCACAGATTGCCGAGATGGCCCCCGACGGGGA
>CAIVOR010000066.1 GCA_903907615.1 uncultured Microbacteriaceae bacterium
CACGCGGGTGGCAAGTTCGGCGGTGGCGGGTACTCCGTTTCCGGCGGACTCCACGGCGTGGGCATCTCGGTTGTCAACGCCCTCTCCATCAAGCTCGATGTTGAGGTTCGCCAGCAGGGCGCGATCTACACGCAGTCGTACGCCAACGGTGTGCCGCTGGCACCCCTCAAAAAGGGCGGTGCCACAACAGACACGGGAACCGCAGTGACTTTTTGGCCGAACGCCGAAATCTTTGAAACTGTCGAGTTCGACTTTGAAACCCTCCGTCAGCGGTTTCAGCAGATGGCCTTTCTCAACAAGGGCTTGAGCCTCACGGTCACTGATCAGCGAACGGGCGAGAAGAATCAGGGCGGCGAGACCCCGGTCACGTACAAATTCGACCGCGGCCTCATGGATTACGTGGAGTACCTCAACAAGGCCAAGAAGGCCGACATCGTCAACGAAGAAATCATCTGCTTCGAGTCGGAAGACACCGAGAAAAGCCTGTCGGTGGAAATCGCGATGCAGTGGACCACCGCGTACATCGAGAGCGTGCACACCTACGCCAACACCATCAACACTCACGAGGGCGGCACGCACGAAGAAGGCTTCCGCGCTGCACTCACCTCGCTCATCAACAAGTACGCGCGCGACAAGGGCATCCTCAAAGAAAAAGACGAAAACCTGTCGGGCGACGACGTACGCGAGGGTCTGACCGCAGTGATCTCCATCAAGCTGGGCGAGCCCCAGTTTGAAGGACAGACCAAAACCAAACTGGGAAACACCGAAGCTAAGAGTTTTGTGCAGAAAGTCACGAACGACAATCTCAACGATTGGTTCGAACGTAACCCGGTCGTAGCAAAGGACATCATCCGCAAAGCCATGCAGGCGGCAAGTGCTCGACTGGCAGCTCGGAAAGCACGTGAAACGGCGAGGCGCAAAGGGCTCCTTGAGGGTGGCGGCATGCCCGGAAAACTCAAAGATTGCCAGAGCAAAGATCCGTCGCTGTCTGAGGTGTTCCTGGTTGAGGGAGACTCCGCTGGCGGCTCGGCCGTCCAGGGCCGCAACCCCGAGACGCAGGCCATCCTGCCCCTGCGCGGCAAGATCCTCAATGTCGAGAAGGCCACCTCCGAGCGTATGTTTGCTAACGCCGAAGTACAGGCCATGCTGACTGCCTTCGGAACGGGCGTTGGCGGCGACTTTGATGCCGACAAGGCGCGGTATCACAAGATTGTTCTCATGGCCGATGCCGACGTCGACGGTCAGCACATCACCACGCTATTGCTCACGCTGATCTACCGACACCTACCCGGTCTCATCGAGCGCGGCTTTGTCTATTTGGCCCAACCCCCGCTCTACCGCATCAAGTGGTCGAACGCTGAGCATCAGTACGTCTACACCGACGCCGAACGCGACGCACTGCTCGAGGACGGTGCCAAGGCCGGCAAGCGGATGCCCAAAGACAACGGAATCCAACGCTACAAGGGCCTTGGCGAGATGGACTACCGCGAACTGTGGGAAACCACGATGAATCCGGACACCCGCACCCTTCTGCAGGTAACCCTGGCGGACGCGGCCGCGGCGGACCTCATCTTCCACACGCTGATGGGCGACGACGTCGAAGCGCGACGAACCTTTATCCAACAGAACGCGAAGGACGTGCGTTTCCTTGACATCTAATGACGACGCCACAAACGTGACAGATCCCCAGACCGATCGAGTAAAACAGGTCGATCTGCAGCTGGAGATGCAGCGCTCCTATCTCGACTACGCCATGAGCGTGATTGTGGGCCGTGCACTGCCGGAGGTTCGCGACGGTCTCAAGCCCGTGCATCGTCGAGTTATCTACGCCATGTTCGATGGCGGCTACCGTCCCGACAAGGCGTTTTCAAAGTGCGCACGTGTCGTTGGCGACGTGATGGGCCAGTTCCACCCGCACGGTGACTCAGCAATTTATGACGCCCTCGTGCGCCTCGTGCAACCGTGGAGCCTGCGATATCCGCTCGCACTCGGACAGGGCAACTTTGGATCGCCCGGAAACGACGGAGCGGCCGCCCCCCGATACACCGAGACAAAAATGGCGCCGCTCGCCCTCGAAATGGTGCGCGACATTGAAGAAGACACCGTCGACTTCCAAGACAATTACGACGGCCGTACGCAGGAGCCCACCATTCTGCCGGCTCGGTTTCCCAACCTTCTCGTTAACGGTTCCGTGGGCATCGCGGTCGGCATGGCCACCAACATCCCCCCACACAACCTTCGCGAGGTTGCGGATGCCGCGCTCTTTGCGCTGGCACACCCGGACGTCGTGGGAGAAGAACTTCTCACAGAGCTCATGGCGCGCGTCAAGGGGCCCGACTTTCCCACAGGCGCTCAGGTCCTTGGCACCAAGGGAATCGTCGACATGTATCGCACGGGTCGCGGGTCGATCACGATGCGTTCCGTTGTTGCCGTCGAAGAGATTCACGGCCGCACTTGTCTCGTTGTCACCGAACTGCCTTACCAAGTAAACCCCGACAACCTCGCGCTCCGCATCGCCGAGCTCGTCAAAGAGGGCCGACTGTCGGGCATCGCCGACATTCGCGACGAAACCAGTGGCCGCACCGGCCAGCGGCTTGTCATTGTGCTCAAGCGCGACGCGGTTGCCCAGGTGGTGCTCAACAATCTCTACAAGCACACGTCGTTGCAAGAAAACTTTGGCGCCAACATGCTCGCCATCGTGGATGGAATTCCACGAACCCTTTCCCTC
>CAIVOR010000067.1 GCA_903907615.1 uncultured Microbacteriaceae bacterium
CCCTGCACCCCGGAGTTCACGCCGGCATTCTGGCCGACCTTCGCTTGGCGTCACACGAGCAGCAGCTCGTTGACCTCGGCATCTCGCCGTTCGAACTCGTTGTTGTGAACTTGTACCCGTTCCGTGAAACGGTGGCCTCCGGTGCTCCCGAGAACGACGTTATCGAGCAGATCGACATCGGGGGTCCAGCGCTCGTTCGCGCTTCGGCCAAGAACCACGCCAACGTTGCCGTCGTGGTGCTGCCGTCCGACTATGCGCGCGTCATGGCCCAGGTCACCAGCGGCGGAACCACCCTGGAGCTTCGCCGCGAGCTTGCCGCCGAGGCCTTTAGTCACACGGCCGCCTACGACGCGAGCGTGGCCAGCTGGTTCGTGCGCGACGTTAAGTTTCCCTCCACCTATTCGGTCTCGGTGCGTCGCGAGCAGGTGCTGCGTTACGGCGAGAACTCACATCAAGAGGCCGCGCTTTATCGCGAGCAGCTCGGTAACGGAATCGCCCAGGCTGTTCTTCTCGGTGGCAAAGAGATGTCGTACAACAACTACGTCGATGCGGACGCTGCGGTTCGGGCCGCATTCGACTTCATCAACCCGGCGGTGGCCATCATCAAGCACGCGAATCCGTGCGGCATTGCGGTCGGCCGCGACAAGGCTGTCGACCAGATTGCCTCAGCGCATCAGCGCGCGCACGCCTGTGATCCGGTGTCGGCGTTTGGTGGTGTGATTGCGGCAAATCGCACGGTCACGCTCAAGATGGCCGAGCAGGTTTCCGAGGTCTTCACCGAGGTGCTGGTGGCCCCCGACTTCGATCCGGATGCCCTCACGCTGTTGCGCGAGAAGAAGAACCTCCGTCTGCTTCAACTGCCCGCGGATTTCACCCGCGAACGCATGGAGATGCGACAGGTGTCGGGTGGTTTTCTGGTGCAAGACGCCGACCTCTTTGATGCCGATGCCGATGTCGGCGCGCTCGTGAGGTCGTGGACGCTCGTCGCCGGGGACATCCCGGACGCCGAAACGCTCGTCGACCTCGAGTTCGCGTGGAAGGCCTGTCGCTCGGTAAAGTCCAACGCCATTTTGTTGGCCAAGGGCGGAGCCTCGGTGGGCGTGGGCATGGGACAGGTCAATCGGGTGGACTCGTGCCACCTTGCGGTGTCGCGCGCCGGCGATCGGGCTGCCGGTTCGGTGGCTGCCTCGGACGCCTTCTTCCCCTTTTCGGACGGTCTCGAGGTGTTGCTCGCCGCTGGCATCACGGCAGTCGTGCAGCCCGGCGGATCGGTGCGAGACGAAGAGGTCATTGCGGCGGCCAATAAGGCGGGCGTCACCATGTACTTCACCGGCGAACGCCACTTCTTCCACTAGAGCCCTCGGAGGCCGTCATGATTCGTCCCTTTCTGCAGCGTGCGATTGCCGCCATCGTTACGGCTGCTGTCGTGACCTGTGTTGTCGTGGCCGCTAACGCGCTCGCCTATTTCATCTCTGAAACCATGTCGCTCGACGCCATTGGTCAGGTGGCCGCCTACTACCTGCCCTCTGCCGCACTGCTGTTCTTGCTCGTCTGGCTGGCAGCGTTCCTGCCCCTGCTCGCATCGCGCTGGCTGGCCCTGTCCGTGGGAGTGGTCGCCGGTGTGATTTCGGGCTTCATCGGGGTGGGGCTGCAGGTCGAAGCAGCGCACCCGGGGTTCCTGACGTTCGTCGACCAGGCTGCGGTGGGGCTCACGACGCTCACTCTTGTCTTTGTGACCGCCACGGTGGTCACCGTGCCCACTCTGGGGGTCTGGGTAAACCGATTAATGCGCGCGGTACTGGCCGAGCGCCGCGGCAAGCCCATCGCACTCGTGCGTGCTCCCGCAACGACGCTCGCCGATGGACAGGTCACGCATATCTCGCGCAAGAAGGTCAACCTCGACCTTGCCGATGCTCAGTGGGATGCCTACGTCGACACGCTGCAAGAGTGCGGGTGGCGCATCGTTGAGGTTGGCGCGCGCGACGACCTTCCCGACTCCGTATTCATCGAAGACACGGTCGTCATTCTGGGCGACACCGCCGTCATCACTCATCCGGGCGCGAGCACACGCACCGAAGAAACCGAGGGCGCCGAGCAAACACTGCGTGCGCTGGGGTTGCGACTCGAGCGCATCGTGGAACCGGGCACGCTCGATGGCGGAGACGTTCTCGTTGTCGACAAGACGGTCTTCGTTGGTGCGAGCACGCGCACTAACGCCGACGGTATCCGACAGTTGCGCGCTCTGGCACGTCGCCGCGGATTCACCGTGGTGGCCGTGCCGGTGCCCCGGACCCTTCACCTCAAGTCGGCGGCTTCAGCACTCCCCGACGGCACGGTGATGGGTTACGCAAAATCCTTCGATGACGTGGCGCTCTTTGATCGTTTTCTCTCGGTGCCCGAACAAAACGGAGCGTCCATCGTGGTGGTCGATTCCCACACCGTGATCATGGCCGCTTCCGCTCCCAAGTCGGCGGCGCTCGTTCGCAGCCTCGGATACCGTGTCATCCCCGTCGACATTGGCGAGTTCGAAAAGCTTGAGGGCTCCGTGACCTGCCTGTCGGTGCTGATTCGATAGCCCGCGTCGGCGATTACTTCCAGACGAGGCGCCGACCGTCGGCAATCAACTGCCCGGCGTACTTTCTCATCTCGCGATTGCACGCGTCGAGTCGTTCCTCGCAGTAGCTGCGGTACTCGCGGGCCTCGCTCGAGGTAATTAAACCCGCCGCTTTTGCGGCCTTGATCTCGTCGAGCATGGTGCCAAAAATCATGGTCTGCTGGAGGGCAAGCCCGTGCGCACCTGTCGCGGGGCTGGAGGTGTCCGAGAGATGGCGAAACCACTGACCGTCGTGGATGCGGCGTGTGACGAGCGGCAGGGAAATGCCCACGGCACCTCCGCGCAAGGCGGCGCGCAGTCCCAAGATTCGGTCGTGCGCCACGGGCGCGTATTCCATGTCGAGGGGCACCCCATCGGTGAGGAGGGATGCGTGCCAGCCCTCACAGGCGCCGATCATCCAAGGGGGTCTGCTCAGGGCGGTGAGCGCGGCAATCGGTCCGTCCGGCGCGTTGACTGTCGCGCCCGGGTCGATCTCGCCACTCTCGTTCATAATCTGCATGGCCGAAGCGACGAACGTTACCGACGGATCGGCAAACGCATCCGCTATGTGTCGCATCCGCCCGCTGTGGGAGACATCGTCACCGTGGGCTTGCACCAAAATGGGGGTCGACGCGTGTGCCGCCATCGCGTGAAGGTTCATGCGCCCACGAGTGACAGTGTTTCGCCGCACCCTGATGGTGTGCTCGAGTTGCCGGCTCGGGGTGGATTGCTTCAGAAAGTGAGAAATGGCATTGACGGTACGGGCAAAAGTGCGGTCGGATGAATTGTCGTCGCAGATCAGAACCTCGCACGCAATGTCGCGTTGCTCGAGGATCGAGGTGACAGCTTCCGCAACGAATCGTTCCTGCTGGAAAATCGGCATCAAGACCGTGACGTCGGGGACGGTGGCGGGCACCCACACGTCGACGAATTGGTCCCTGACGTCGCGAGCGGCTCGGCGCCGACCGCGAGCAAAAAACCCCTGGTCCATTCGCGCGACCTTAGACGGTGAAGCCCTGGTAGCCGGTGGCCTCGGTGCGCACGACGCGTGCCGGATTGCCCACGACGAGCGAGAAGGGAGGCACGTCTGTGGTGACCACAGCCCCGGCGCCAACAATCGCGTTGTGTCCAATAGTGACCTTCGGAAGGATGGTCGCTCCCGCGCCAACAAAGACGCCGGGTTCGAGAGTCACCGAAGAGGCGACAGTCACCCCGGGGCCGAGCGTGACGAACTCAGCCAATTGCGTATGGTGGCCGACGCTTGAGCTGCGATTGATCTGCACGAACTCGTCGAGCACGGCCTCGGCGCCCACGACAACCTGAGCATTGATGGTCACTCCCGTCGCTACGACCGCCGAACGTGCAATCGTCGACGTCGGGTCACTGAGAATCCCAAATCGGTCGACGCCACGAGCGAGA
>CAIVOR010000068.1 GCA_903907615.1 uncultured Microbacteriaceae bacterium
TGCAGCCTTGCTGGCAGCCGGCTTCTTGGCCGGCGCGGCCTGCTTGGGCTTTGCCGTAGCCGATGCCGACGGAGCCGCCGAAGCGGCAACCGACGCAGCGGGCTTGGCGCCAGCAGACTTGATTGAGCGACCAAACAGCGGGCCGTAGGTCACGCCGGCGATGAGGCCACCGATGATGGGGAACACAATGAACACCCAGACCTGCGAGAGCGCTGCCGGACCACCGTAGATGGCCGTCGCGATCGAACGAGCGGGGTTGAAGCCACCACCCGAAACGGGCACGGCAACAATGTTCAGCATCACGAGCGTGAAACCGATGGCGATCGGAGCAAAGCCTGCGGGGTTGAGCTTGTCGGTCGCGCCCATGATCACCCAAACGAGGATTGCCGTGGCAATGACCTCAATGATGATGGCGGCGGGAAGCTCGAAGTGCAGGGGCGAGTGGTCGCCGTATCCGTTGGACGCGAAGCCACTGTCGGTCAGGTACTTGAGCAGGCTCTGGTCCTTGTTCGAGGGGCCGAACATCGCGATGACGTAGAGAACGCTCGAGGCGATAAGACCACCGATGAGCTGGGCAACGATGTAGCCGAGCACGTCGCGCCAGGCGAAGCGGCGACCGAGGGCCAGACCGAGCGTCACGGCAGGGTTGAAGTGTCCACCCGAGATGCCACCAACGGCATAGATGGCCACCATGACCGAGAGACCCAGAGCGAATGCAACACCGAGGAAGCCGGCGCCGTTGGTCTGGTTTCCGCCGAAGGTGGTGGCAAACAGTGCTGCACCGCCCACGCCAAATACGAGAACGAACGTTCCGAAGACCTCAGCGAGGAAACGGTTGGTATAGGTAGGAGTTGAGTCAGCCATAACTGGCGGCACCCTTTCTTTTTTTTCGAATTCGAGCAACCGACAGTGGTCACTTCCGGTTCGAGGTTAGTGGACGTTCGCCCCCTCACCTCGGAGGAATTGCCGGTGACCGGCATCCCTCACAATTAGATGAAGTTCGTAATTATTGTGTTTATCAACGAATATCCCGGCTAGCATTACCGAGACGAGAGTCGGGATGTGCACCGCGGCACGGGTCGCGCTGAAAGGGAAATTGTTCAATGGAGAACCAAGGCATCGGATCCTGGGCGACGCGACGACGCGTCAAGTCCGCAGGCAAAACCGCCTTCATCTTTAACGATGTGTCCACCAGCTACGACGAGTTCCACGTTCAGGTCAATCAGCTGGCGCACGCTCTTCGCGGCGCGGGAATCACGCGCGGTACGCGTGTGGCGTACCTCGGTGAGAACCACCCCACCTTTCTGGTGACCTTCTTGGCCACCACGCAGATCGGCGCCATCTTCGTTCCCCTCAACACGCGTCTGGCTCCCGCCGAGGTGTCGTATGCGCTCGATGACAGCGGGGCGAGCCTGCTCATCCACTCGGGTGCTCTCGCGCATCTGGCCGTACAGGGCTCGGTCGGGATGTCGCTCCAGCTCGTCCAGGCAGACGGCGAGCCCCACGAGGCTGGCGTCACCACGCTCGCCGCATTCACCGAAGGAACATCGGCCGAGTTTATTGATGAACGCGTGGAGCAGGATGACCCGGCTCTCATCCTTTACACGTCGGGCACCACGGGTCACCCCAAGGGGGCAGTGCTCACCCACGCGAACTTCATTTGGAACACGATCAACGCCATCATCGACTTCGACATCACGTCGAACGAAATGTCGCTCATGATCTCGCCGCTCTTTCACGTGGCGTCGCTCGGCATGGGTGCGCTGCCCATGCTCACCAAGGGCGGCACCATCGTGCTCGAGGCCGGCTTCAACCCGGAGCGCGCGCTCATGCTTATCGAGAAGTACGGCATCACGATGCTGAGCGGTGTGCCCACGACCTATCAGATGCTGTGCGAGCACCCCAACTGGGACACGACGGACCTGTCGACCGTGCACCACATGACCTGCGGCGGATCCGCAGTGCCCGCGCGCGTACTCGACGCCTACGAGTCCCGCGGTCTCGCCTTCACCCTCTCCTACGGCATGACCGAGACATCGCCGGGAGCAACCGCCATGCCTCCGTCTTACAGCCGGGCAAAGGCCGGTTCGTCGGGAATGCCCCACTTCTTCGTCGACATGCGCATCCGCACCGAAGAAAACACTGAGGCGCCCGTCGGGGAAGTTGGCGAGATCCAACTGCGTGGGCGAAACGTCATCGCCGAATACTGGAACAAGCCCGAGGCGAGCCGCGACTCATTCGTCGACGGCAACTGGTTCAAGACCGGCGACATGGGCTACGTCGACGAGGACGGTTTCCTGTTCGTCGCCGACCGCATCAAGGACATGATCATCTCCGGCGGCGAGAACATCTATCCGGCCGAAATCGAGCAAATAATTTTCGAGCTTGATGGTGTTACCGGAGTGGCGCTCATTGGCGTACCGGACGACAAGTGGGGCGAAGTGCCGTGGGCAATTCTCGCCATGGCGGGTGACGCGACCGTGACGCTTGACCAGGTGCGGAACCACCTCGAGAACCGGGTGGCGCGATACAAGATGCCCAAAAACCTGATCGTTATCGACGAGTTCCCGCGCACGGCCAGCGGAAAGATTCGCAAGGCCGAGCTGCGCAAGCGCTTCGCCTAGTTGGCGAGGGTTGCTGGTTGAGTAGGCCGCAGGCCGTATCGAAACCGCAACCGGCTTCGATACGTCGCTTCGCGACCACTCAGCTAACGTTGCTAGTTGGCGAGGGGCTCGGTAACCGCGCGGATGAGTTTGTTCCACGCCTCAGGGTCGACCTTTGTGACGGCAACGTCGTCGACTGCCCGGCCCAGTGTGTAGGCCTGCAGGAAGACCGCAATCGCGCGGGCATCCAAGTCGTTGCGAATCCATTCCTTTTCCTGGGCCGAGACAACGGCCTCCACCAGGGTGTTGGTCAATCGTTCCTGCTCTACCGACAGCTGGGCGCGGAAGCGCAGGTTTGAGTTAGCCATGCCCAATTCGCGGGCGCGTTCCGCTCGGCGGTGAGCACGTTCGGGATCTTGGGTGTCGATTGACATTTCGTACATGCGTTCAAAAAACTCCGCGGCCGACGTGGAACTCGCGACAATATCCGCAATAACGGCGTTCGTGAAGTCAACACCCGCGCTGAATCGGCGGACGAGGGTGGCCTCGATGAGCGCGGGGAAGTCACCGAAATGGTGGTACAGCGATCCCCGGGCTACGCCCGACGCGGTGAGGACGTCTTCGACGAGAATATTCTGCGGATGCTCGCCGTCGAGCATTTGGGAGACGGTATTAATCAACCGCTCCTTAGTGGAAACACCCTGTTTTGCCATTGTTCTATCCTAGAAGAAATGAGGTACCGATTTCAGGCTAACAGCACGTTATGCCCTGAAAAAATTCAATATTTCTTCAGAAATTGACTCGCGAGCAGGGCTAAAGCGTGATTTTGCTGAGCAACCGACGCAAATCTTCGCGCTCATCTGCCGACAAAGCTGCGAGTGACTCCGCCTCGGTTTCTTGAGCCACGTCACGGGCGCGGGCATACATCTGCACTCCCTCTGCCGTGGCCACAATCACGTTGGTGCGACGATCGGTGGGTGCGGGGTGGCGTTCGACCAGTTGCGCCTTTTCGAGCTGATCGACAAGTGCCACGATTTGGCTGGCGTCGAGTGACAGAAACTCAGCGAGTTCGCGCTGGGTGGGTTCGAGCCCGCTCGCGGCCAATGACAGCACCGCGTAACTTCTGGCCTTCAGTCCCAGGGCGAGAAGTCGGCTGTTCGCGTGGCCCGTTCCGGCTGCGCGAGCACGAGCAAGCAAGAATTCCGTCTCATGGGCGAGCTCGGAAGCGCCAAAACGGGCGACATCGGACTTGGCCACGACTCACTCCCTCTCTCGTTCAGAACCTCGGCTGATTTGCCGCTCTCAGAAAACCCGGACGCCGCACTTGCTCTCGCCAGATATTTAGTTGAAACTATAAACCATTGACACTTTAAAGCATTTGAGGTGTCATGGATTGAGGTTAACAATAGTTGTCGCCTCTCGCACAACTCCGTCGCCCCATCCTCGAAAAGTCGCTTGCCCCAAAAATTGCACCAGTCAAGGAGAACCATGTCACTCGCAGGCAAAGTAGCCGTCGTTACCGGAAGTGGACAGGGTCTCGGCCTTGCCTATGCTCAGGAACTCGCCGCACAGGGCGCGGCCATCGTGATTAACGATGTCAACGCCGATGTGGCCAACGCCGCCGTGGCCAGCATCGTCGACGCCGGCGGAAAGGCCGTGGCCGTCGTTGCCGCTGTGGGTTCCACCGAGACCGCCAAAAAGCTCGTCGACACGGCCGTCTCCGAATTCGGACGCCTCGACATCATGGTCACGAACGCGGGAATCCTGCGCGACACCGTGCTGTGGAAGATGTCGGACGACGACTTCGACGCCGTGATCAACGTTCACCTCAAAGGAACCTTCACGTGTGTTCGCGAAGCCGCCATCTACATGCGCGAAAACGAGATTGCCGGTCGCATCATCTGCATCGGCTCGCCCACCGGTCAGCGCGGAAACTTTGGTCAGACCAACTACGCGGCCGCCAAGGCCGGCATCGTGGGAATGGTGCGCACCTGGGCACTCGAGCTCAAGAAGGCGGGCATCACCGTCAACGCCGTGATTCCTGTTGCCGCCACTGCGATGACCGCCACTGTGCCTTACTTTGCCGCGGCCATCGAGGCCGACGCGAAGGGTGAGACCATGCCGGACTTCTTCCGCAAGACGCTGGGCTTTGGCACCAGTGGCGACGTTGCTCCGCTCGTGGCGTTCCTCGCCTCCGACGAGGCTGCTGCTTTCACGGGCCAGGCCATCGGCATTGGTGGCGACCGCCTGCAGGTGTACACGCACCCCGATGCCGCAGTGACCGAGTACCACGAGGGCGGCTGGTCATACAGCGATCTCGTCACAGCTTTTGCCGGCCCTCTTGCTGGATCCGCACAGTCGGTGGGCGAGCGCATGCCCCCGCTGCCCGAAGACCTGGTTCGCGAGCCGGCCAAGTAGGCATCGTGCGTTACGAACTCAATCTGGATGTGGCCAACCTCACGGCCATCGACACGCACGTGCACATCGAGGTCGACGACCACGGGCACAATGCCCTGACCGACGATCTCGTTGAGGCGGCCAGCAAGTACTTCAAGACAGACGGTCCCCGCCCCACGCTCGACGACATCGCCACGATTTATCGGGAACGCAAGATGGCTGCCGTGGTGTTCACTGTGGACGCCACCACCTCGCTCGGGCACTCCCCCAACTCCACCGAGGAAATTGTGGCCGGCGCGATTCGCAACAGCGACGTGCTGATCCCCTTCGGCTCGGTTGATCCGCTCCAGGGGTCGCGCGCGGTCGACCGCGCGAAGGACCTGTTCGAGACCTACGGTGTGCGCGGTTTCAAGTTTCACCCCACGCTGCAGAACTTCGACCCGAGTGACGAAGCGTTCACGCCTCTTTTCTCGGTGATTGACGAGATGGAAGTGCCGGTCATCTTCCACACCGGTCAAACCGGAATCGGCTCTGGGCTTCCCGGCGGTCGGGGGCTGCGCCTCTCTCTGTCGAACCCCATGCTGCTCGACGACCTGGCCGCACGCTTTCCCGGTCTCGACATCGTGATGGCCCACCCCTCTGTGCCGTGGCAAGACGAAGCCCTGGCCGTGGCCACACACAAAGCCAACGTGTGGATTGACCTGAGCGGATGGTCGCCCAAGTACTTCCCCGAGAACCTGGTGCGCCAAGCGAACTCCATTTTGCAGAACAAAGTGCTGTTCGGCTCTGACTTCCCCCTCATCACGCCGGATCGCTGGCTGGGAGACTTTGCCAACCTCACCATCAAAGACGAAGTGCGCCCCAAGATTCTCAAGGACAATGCCGTGAGGCTGTTAGGACTCAGCTAGTGAGCGACCTCTACCCGGCGTGCGACCCACTCAACCTCGCCGACGTGTTGACACCGGCCGAACAGGCAGCGATTCGCCGGTTGCGCGCCACCCTCGAATCGAAGGTTCAGCCACTCCTCAGCGAGTACTGGGCGCGCGATGAGTTTCCCACGCAGATCATCCCCGACCTCGTCAGCCTGGGCATGATGAATCCCGCCGAGGTTATCGAAGCGGGCGAGAAGCCCGGTCACCTCTTTGCCGGGTTCCGCACCTTCGAGCTGGCACGCTGTGACACGTCCATGGCCACTTTCTATACGGCCGTTGCCGGGCTTTTTCGCACCACCATCAACCTCGGTGGTTCACCAGAGCAGGCGGCCAAGTGGGATCCACTGGTGCAGACGTTTGAGATGTTTGGTGTCTTCTGTCTCACCGAGCCCGAGCACGGATCCGACATCGCGCGCGGACTCGCCACCACCGCAACCCGCACGGGCGACACGTGGACCATCAACGGCGCCAAGCGCTGGATTGGTGGGGCCGGCATGGCCACGACGCTGGCCATCTTTGCGCGTGACACCGCCGACGGCGAGGTGAAGGTCTTCCTGGTGCCCCAGGACGCGCCCGGCGTGAACCTGACCAAGATGGAGGGAAAGATTTCCCTTCGTATTATGCAGAACTTTGACATCGCACTCACAGACGTGCAGGTGAGCGACGAGACCCGTTTGGCCAACGTCAATTCGTTCGCCGATGTGGCTCGGTTGCTGGGCAATACACGATCAATCGTGGCGTGGATTGCGTGCGGTGCGATGGCCGGCGCTTACGAGGCCGCGGTGCGGTACACCACCGAGCGCGACCAGTTCGGCAAGAAAGTCGCCCACTTCCAGCTCGTGCAGGAGAAGCTGTCGACGATGCTCGCCAACCTCACGGCCTCACTGGCCATGACGGTGCGCCTTGCTCAACAAGAAGCCGCCGGTGCGTACGCCGACGAAAACTCAGCCATGACCAAGATGTTCACGAGCAAGAAGCTCCGTGAGACCGTGGCCTTGGCCCGCGAGGTTGCCGGTGGCAACGGCATCCTGCTCGAGAACGATGTGGCGCGGTTCTTTGCCGACGCCGAGGCCGTTTACTCCTACGAGGGCACCCACGAAATCAACTCCCTCGTGGTGGGTCGCTCCATCACGGGCAAAGGCGCATTCGTTTAGGCTCCTCCCTCTTCTTCACCTCCCCATCCAACAGAAAGAGAAATCATGACCACCTCCGTAACTTTTGCTGAGCTTCGCGGCATGGAAGGCGCCGACCTCGGCTTTTCCGACTGGATCACCGTTGACCAGGACCGCATCAACACGTTCGCCGATGCCACCGATGACCACCAGTGGATTCACGTTGACGTGGAGCGCGCGAAGACCGGCCCCTTTGGCGCACCCATCGCACACGGCTTCCTCACGCTGTCGCTGGCTATCCCGATGTGGACCAAACTGCTCGACGTGACCGATTGCGAGACCAAGGTCAACTACGGTCTCGACAAGGTGCGCTTCGTGACTCCCGTGAAGGCCGGAGCCAAGATTCGTATGGGCGCCACCATTGCCAGCATCACCGAGGTTGCCGGCGGCGTGCAGTTGGGCGTTGACCAGGTGATTGAGGTCGAGGGCTCCGAGAAGCCTGCCGTCATCACGCAGAGCCTGTACCGCTTCTACGAATAGAGACTTACGCGACTGGCTCGGAGTGCTCTCGGAGCCAGTCGGTAATCTGCTCAAGCTCGAGGTCTCCGCGCGCGCACGCGAGCATGAACTCGAGATTCTCCGTTGTGTTGGCGCGAACGCGCAGCCCGTTCAAGCGAAGGAAGAGGGCCATCGACGCCCACGCAATTCGTTTGTTGCCGTCGAAGAGCGCGTGATTCCGCGCCAACGAGTGAAGCAGTGCGGCTGCCTTTTCGAACAAATCAGGGTACGTTTCCATGCCGAAAACCACAGCTCGAGGACGATGGAGCGAGGACTCAATTAGTCCAACGTCACGAATGGGGCCAAGCCCTAAGTGAGCAATGAGCGCTGCAATGTCTTCGATGTCGATGTATCGGATTCGAGGATCTGAGTTCATCTAGGTGCGCGAGAGTTCGTCGAGAAGATCGCCGTGTTCTTTCAACACTTCTGCGATTGCTTTCTTAACGTCTCCCTTGTGAAGTCGTCGTTCGAGAAACTCATCAATTGCGCGGGTCACGGCTTCTTGCTTGCTGATTCCTTGATCCTGCGCCAAGCGCGTCAGCGTCGCATCCTGTTGTTCGGTGAGTCGAAGTGTCATGGCCATGAGGATACGGTACCATCGTGATACCAAACTCGTCCAGTGGGAAAATTGTGGATGCAGAAGATAGAAGACGGTCGGGCGGGGATAGCGGCCGGGGAAAGACGAAACCCCCGCAATCGCGGGGGTTTTCTCTTGCTGGGGTACCTGGACTCGAACCAAGAACAACTGAACCAGAATCAGCCGTGTTGCCAATTACACCATACCCCAAGGGCAAAACCGAAGCCTTGTCCAGTAGCCAAGACTACCGCACGTCAGAGTGTTGACGCCAAACGAGCGAGTCGCGCACGCGTCTCGGCCTTGCCAAGAATCTCCATCGACTCAAAGAGCGGCGGGCTGATGCGCGCACCCGAGAGCGCCACGCGCAACGGACCAAACGCCACTCGGGGCTTGAGCCCCATTTGCTCGATGAGCGACGCGTTCAGTGCGGCCTGAATGTTCTCGGTGGTCCAGGCGTCGTCGGCCACGGCATCCAGGGCCGCAGTGCCGGCAGCGAGGACCGAGCCCGCGTCGTCGCCCACGCTCGCGAGGGCATCCGGGGCGTATTCGAGCTGATCGCTCGAAACAAAGAACGACGCCAACAGGCCGGGTGCTTCGCTCAACACGTTCATGCGCGTCTGAACGAGAGGCGCCACTGCTTCAAGAACGCGCTGCTGCTCAGCAGTGAGATTCTCGCCCACCACGTCGGCCGCCCAGAGGTAGGGCAACAGGCGGTCGGTGAAGTCGGCCAACTCGAGCAAGCGGATGTGATCGCCGTTGATGGAGTCGGCTTTCTTGAGGTCGAAGCGCGCCGGATTAGGGTTCACGCTCTCCACGTCGAAGGCGGCGATCATCTCCTGCTTACTGAAGACGTCACGGTCGTGCGTGAGCGACCAACCGAGCAGGGCCAGGTAGTTGAGCAGACCCTCGGGAATGAATCCGCGATCGCGGTGGTGAAACAAGTTCGACTCGGGGTCGCGCTTGGAGAGCTTCTTGTTGCCCTCCCCCATCACGTAAGGCAGGTGACCAAACCGCGGAACGTGCGTGGTCACGCCTGCGTCGATCAGTGCGTGATACAGGGCAATCTGTCGGGGTGTCGAACTCAGCAGGTCTTCTCCGCGCAACACGTGGGTAACCCGCATGATGGCGTCATCCACCGGGTTCACGAGCGTGTAGAGCGGATGCCCGTTGGGGCGAACCACCACGAAGTCGGGGAACGAACCGGCGGGAAACGTGATTTCGCCGCGCACGAGGTCGGTGAAGGTGATGTCTTCGTCGGGCACGCGCAGGCGCAGGGCGGGTTCGCGTCCCTCGGCGCGGAAAGCGGCCTTCTGCTCGTCGGTGAGGTCGCGATCGAAGTTGTCGTATCCCACCTTGGGGTCGCGACCGGCAGCGAGATTGCGCGCCTCAATTTCCTCGCCCGTCGAGAAGCTCTCATACACCTTGCCCGTCTCGACCAGCTTGGCCACAACCTCGGCGTAGATATCGAACCGCTGCGACTGGCGATAGGGCTCGTGGGGGCCGCCCACGTCAATGCCCTCGTCCCAGTTCAGTCCCAGCCAGTTGAGGGCATCGATGATCTGCTCGTAGCTCTCTTCGCTATCGCGCGCCTCATCGGTGTCTTCGATGCGAAA
>CAIVOR010000069.1 GCA_903907615.1 uncultured Microbacteriaceae bacterium
CACCGTCGGCGCCCAGTAGGTAATTGGCGCGAACGGTGTACTGCTCGCCAGACTCCACCACCCGAACAATGGCGGTGACCCCGTCGTCGTCTTGCGTCAACTCCATAAGTTCATGGCCAAAGCGAATCGAGCCCGGCGCTTTACTCTCGGCGTGCTTGAGCAGGATGGGTTCGAGGCGAATCTGGGGCAAGTTTGTTTGCCGGCAGGCGCTGGCGGCGAGCCAGTCAGCGTCGGCGCCACCCGCGCCCCACGACTCCTGCTTAGCAATGAGTCGCCCATAGTTGGGGTCGTTGCCGGTGAGTCCGGCATACCAGGCCGTGGCCGCCATGTTCTGCGGCGGGGTGCCGGCCGCGTAGATGTCGTCGGCAGCTCCTGCCCGGCGATACAGCTCCATGGTGCGCTGCTGCAGCACGTGTGCCTTCGGCAGAACCGAGGTTGACGGGGCGTTGGAGATGGTGAGCGTTTCAACTCCCAGGTCACTGAGCAACATGGATGCGGTCAATCCGGCACCGCCGGCGCCGACGATGAGTACGGGAACATCGATATCGGAAAACATGGCTCTCCTTTGAGCAGTCGAAGAAAGCGCAACGCCTTAGTTCTGTAACGCTTGTTCCAGAAAGACTACAAGGCGCGTGCCTCTGCCGCAAGAGAAAAAAGGGTGCCGCGGCCCGAAGACCGCGACACCCTTTGTGTTTGATGTTGCGCGTTAGAGCGAGTTAGCTCCGCGACGACGGTTTACAACAATGCCCAATCCGGCCAGCAGTGCGAACAGACCGAACGCAGCAACAAGGCTGGTCTGCTGTCCGTCAAGACCGGTGTCGGCAAGTGCTGCACCACCTGCGGCAGGCTCAGAACATCCTGCTGCACCGATTGCGGGCGACCAGTCGGAGTGCGCGCCACCGTCGTAGTCATTGACGATCATGAACCAACCTTCGTAGGCACACCATCCACCATCTTCAGTGGGCGGGTCCATGGTGATCGGTTCGCCACTGCCATTGAGGTAACTTGCGCCTCCTGCAGAGATGAGGCCGGGCACACTTTCGTTAGCCAACTTCCACGTCATGGTCAACGCAGTTGTGTTTTGGCTGTAGTTTGCGACTTCTCCTCTATCCCAGAACGTCACGGGGACGCAGTCGCCCACGACGCCCAGGTCAACGGGCTTGACGTCCTTGTTGGGACACATCCACACGTCGTAGTAGGTGCCGACAGGGTCGACGCCCGCCTTGAACGCAACGGTCATGTTGTTGCCGAGAACGGCGTCACCGGTGAGTGTCATTGACACGGTCGCGTCGTATGGGTCAGCGGCCGGGGGAACCGTCGACACGTCGAGCGTTCCCGTGATGCCCCAGTTGCCGTTCGTGAGTCCCGAGGGCATGCCGGCTGCGAGAGTGGCGTCAGAGGTGCGGTCAGAGTAAAGATCCCCTGCAGCGCCGTTCAATGCCGCAACTCCACCGATGGTGCCAACTTTGTGGAAAATGGTGATTCCCATTGACGCACCAGCAGCCAGCGTGCATGACTCGCTTGTGACGTTCATCGTGTCGTCATAGGGCTGGTCTCCCGAGGCGGCAGAGCATGCCTGGGTAGTGGGGCCCCAAGCAACCGCGGCCGCGTTAGTGCTGTTGGACGTTCCGTCACCCGTGCTGAAAATACTGGAGAACGTTGAAGTACTGATCTGGCCATTGCCGTAGTCGTGTTCGTGGAACCACTTGAACGCGATGCTCGACGCGGTCGTGTTGGTGATCTTGTAGGTCGTAGCGGCGTTGACGCCGTCAGCGTAGACGTAAGCAAAGCCTCGAACGTTGAGTCCAGTCTGAACGGTAACGAGTTCGTCACACGTGACAACCTTGCCCGTGCCGATGGTGGTCGTAGACATCAGGCCTTCGTCACGACATTCGTATTCGTTGAAGCTGGCGCCGTCGTCAATGGACAGTCCCAGGTAGGAGCCATCAAACACGTCTGTGTCGTAGTCCGTCCATTCTTCGACACCGAAGTAGCTATCCGTGATAACCCACGTGTCGCTACCCACGGTTACGTCGTAGGCCTGCGCACTTGTGAGGGGCGCGAGTGCAAGCGCGCTTGCTGCGAGGGCCGCAACAATCAGTTTCTTTTTCAATTTATGTACTCCTTATAAGGGGTGCTTTGACTTTTTTTTCAGAGCTTCGAGAAGTCTAGCCATAGAGTGAACCTTTTTCTAGCAATGATGTCTAGTCCGGCAGTCTTGGGCCGTTTCTCCGTCTAGCGATGCCTCGATTGCTGCCATCTCAGGTGCTCAAGAATGACGGTGTCTTCTTCCTGGTTCAACACCGACTCCCACTCGAGGTAATCCTCAAAGAGGGCATGGTCAGACCTGAATTTTTCCTCTTTCAGCGCGAGTTCGCTGAGCGACTTTGACCAGTAGTGATTGATGCGCAGTTTCGCGTGGGTGGGCAGGTAGCGTTCGCGACTGAATTTACGTCCGTTCTCATCGACCAACACACCGAAGTACTTGGTCGGCTGGTGCACGCGGTACTGGCGAATCATGCGCGGACGAACGATGCACTTCACTTGCAAAATGTTTCCGGTGATGACGCGGCCCCGCTCGCCAAAAAACTCACGATTCTGGTACTGGAAAATTTCCGTGGCCTCTGTGAGGTTGCGCGGGAATCTGGCGGCTTGTTTATAGCCATGGATAACACCGACCGCTGGTGGGGTGACGTTCCCCGACGATCCAAAAATGCGCCACCAGATTGCTACCCCCGCCACGAACGGGTTCTTGGGTAGGTGATCAACGATGTATCCGTTCGGCGAGAACAGGAACTCGTCCGAATCAATCAACGCGACCCAATCACACTCGCCGCGTGCCTGTTTCAGGCCGGCAGTGAACGCGGCCGGCTGCCGACCATCTATATAAAGCGGATGATTGTTGGTGGTGCCGACCGTGACCACTCCCGAGCGGACGTACGGTTCGAGCACGTCCATGGGATTGTCCGTTGATTTGTCATCAACCAGGTAGAACCGCGTGAATCCCTGGTCGAGGTGAAAGGTGATCCATTCCTCGAGATTCGCTGCTTCGTTCTTGAAGACGGAGCAAATCCCTAGCCGCACCATGTCATCGAGCGTAGTGAATTTTCTGTAATGCGTTGCACCGTTGAGGTTGCGTTATCGGTCCCGGCGGTGGCAAACCGCCGAGTAGATTTACCGTACCTGCATTATTTGACGTGAATGATTCGCGAGAGGCGAGACCAATGACGACCACTTCCCGAGCAAATACAAGCCGGCCACAGAGCACGTTGTCGTGGCGGCTCGCAGCACTTGCGGCTGTGGCATCACTCGCACTCGCCGGCTGTAGCGCACCAGGCAGCGACACGACCGAGCTTGTCGTCTACGTCGTCAGTGAGGACCCTGTCTTCATCGAGGACGCCACCGAAGGGACAACCATCGGTGACATGAGGAGCCGGTCCTACGAGAGTTACGCGACGCTGGAGATGGCGCTTGCCGAACAAGAGCCTCTCTCGACGAGCTGGACCACAATGGCGACCGTCGTCGACGAGGACACAGAAAAGCAGACTGATGTGCGCTCGCTCACCGGTCATGCAACTTTCAACGACGGATCATCCCTCACCTGGCTGGGCAGCGGTGAAATCGAACTGGGGAAAGTACCCGTCGTTGGCCCAGGCCACACCTATGTTGTGGTTGGTGGAACGGGCAAATACTTTGGCGCCAGGGGAACAATTTCCTGGGAACTTGTCGACGCGGACAAACTGATTTTTCGCGATGTCTTCACCCTGATTTTGGATTAGCCATAGCGACGAAAAAACACGAGAGCCCTCGACCTGAATTGGATCGGGGGCTCTCTCGTATGTAGGCCCCGTCGGTCCCTACGGCACGGACCGTCGATTCGTTCGAATCGCCGGTAACCGGCGCGTGGGGGCCCATCGACGCCCCTAGTGCCACGCGCGGAATGCTGC